>JBJKRK010000359.1:0-7784 GCA_046704705.1 Candidatus Limnocylindrales bacterium
ACCCACGGGCCGGACGTTCTTGCGGTCGAAGCCGACCCCGGCGACCGGCCGCTCGCGGCCACGGTGGCGCCGCGCCTGGCCGCGCTCGTCGCCGAGCGGCAGCCCGCGTATCTGCTGATCGGCGCGACGGCGGACGGCAAGGACGTCGCGGGGATGCTCCAGGCGCTTCTTGGCTGGGGCGTGCTGTCGAACTCGTCGGGCGTCGCCTGGGCCGACGGGGCTCCGGTCGCCGAGATGAGCGTCTTCGGCGGCCGGCTCGTCACGCGGAGCCGCCTCGTCGCCGACCACGGCATCGTCATCGTCCGGCCCAGTGCGGTGAGCGCCGACGTCGCGCCGCAGCCCGGGCGGATCGAGACGGTGGAGGTCGCGCCGCAGGCCGAGCTCCCCGCGGTGAAGGTGCTCGATCGCGTGGCGGAGGCCGCCGCGGCCGTCCCGATCGAGGAAGCGAGCGTCATCGTCGCCGGCGGGCGGGGCGTCGGCAGTCCCGAGGGCTTCCGCGTCGTCGAGGAACTCGCCGAGGTGCTGGGCGGCGCGGTCGGCGCCACCCGCGCTGTAGTGGACGCGGGATGGATCGGCTACAACCACCAGATCGGGCAGACCGGCAAGACGGTACGACCCGCGCTGTACGTTGCGGCGGGCATCAGCGGCGCCATCCAGCACAAGGTCGGCATGCAGACGGCCGGCGCGATCGTGGCGATCAACAAGGACCCCGATGCGCCGATCGCCGAGTTCGCCGATCTGCTCGTCGTCGGTGACCTGTTCGAGATCCTGCCGCGTCTCAGCGCCGCCGTGCGGGCGCGGCGCGAGTAGCTCATCGGGCCGGGGCCTGCTGGGGGCGGGAATGGATCCCCTCATCATCCTGCCGCTCTTCCTCGCGGTCCTCCTGGCCGCGGCGGTGGTCGTGTTCCTGCGGCGGGCGACGCACGCGCTCCGCACGACGCGCCAGATCGCCCGGTTCCAGCACGACGCGGCCCAGCTCGGGGCACGCCTGGACGCGGTCCTCGACCAGCTCGGCCAGCGGGTGGATCGCCTGCGCCGCCGCGAGGTGCCCGCCGACGAGCTGCAACCCCAGCTCGAGGAGGCGCTGCGGGTGCTCGAAGCGGGTGCCGAGGAGGCGCGCGCGATCACCGCGCCGGCGTTCCTGGAGGAGAGCCGCCTCGGGTTGATCGAGGAGATCGAGCGGGCGATGCGCGCGGCGGAGATGGTGCTCCACGGCTGCGAGCTCGTGACCGGGCCGCAGTCGCGCGAGCGGGATCCGGAGGCGCAGACGGCGGTGAAGCGCGGCTACCTCAACCTGCTGCACGCGCGCGAGGCCCTGGCGGAGCACGTCGCGAACCTCGCCGAGGCGCGTGACCCGACCTCGAGCAAGTGGCGCACTTCGCGGACTTGACTGTCGTGGACACCGTATGTAGTGGTACTCTGCTGACGGGTCCACAACCGGTAGTGGTCGCAGCGAGCTGAGGTATCTGGATGCGCTGCCCGAACTGTGGAGAGCGCGACACGCGGGTGGTCGACTCTCGTGACCTGGACGAGGGGGCGATGATCCGGCGCCGGCGCGAGTGCGTGGCCTGTGCCACGCGTTTCACCACGTACGAGCGCGTCGAGGCGGCACGCCTGATCGTCTGCAAGCGCGACGGGAGCCGTCAGGAGTTCGACCGCGCGAAGCTCGTCTCGGGACTGCAGAAGGCGCTCACGCGGCGGCCCGTCCCGGCGAGTGCGGCCGAGGAGGCCGCCGAGGTCATCGAATCCGAGCTGCGGGCGCTCGGGCAGAACGAGGTCTCGTCGCGCCAGGTCGGTGAGCTTGCGATGGAGCAGCTGCGCCACCTCGACCAGATCGCCTACATCCGCTTCGCCAGCGTGTACCAGTCGTTCGAGGACATCGAGCAGCTCAAGCGCGAGGTCGACACGCTGTTCTCGGAGCGCTCCGAGACCGCCGAGGCTGCCCCCAAGGGCTGACGCCGATGGCCGTCCTCTCCGACCGCGACATCCGGACGGCACTCGAGACCGGCCGCATCCGCATCGACCCGTACGACCCCGCCTGCCTGCAGCCATCGTCCGTCGACCTGCATCTCGACCGGCACTTCCGCGTCTTTCGGAACAACCGCTACGCGTTCATCGACGTGCGGCAGCCACAGCCCGACCTCACCGAGCTGCTCACCATCGCCGACGACGAGCCGTTCATCCTGCACCCCGGCGAGTTCGTGCTGGGGCAGACGGTCGAGTGGGTCGAGCTGTCGGACGACCTGGTGGCACGGCTCGAGGGCAAGAGTTCGTTGGGCCGGCTCGGGCTCCTCATCCACTCGACCGCCGGATATGTCGATCCCGGCTGGAAGGGGACGCTGACCCTCGAGCTCTCCAACGTGGCGAACCTGCCGATCACGCTGTACTGCGGGATGAAGATCGGGCAGGTGAGCTTCGAGCGGATGAGCAGCCCGGTCGAGCGCCCGTACGGCAGCCCCGCGCTCGGCTCGAAGTACCAGGGGCAGTCGAGCCCGACCGCGTCGGAGTTCTACCGTGACTTCGGGCGCGACGACGGCGCGCCCGCGCCGGGAGACGGGCCACGGGACTGAGCGTGCCCCGGCGCCCGGCCCGACTGCAGCGCGGTTGGCGGTCGACTGCGAAGATCCCGTGGTGGGGATCCCGAACGCGCGGGACGGGCACCGCAACCGCGGACACGGGACACCCCGACGTGATTGGCTGAACACCGCGACACAGCGGAGGTCTCGACGAATGGCGATCAACGACGCCGTCCACTGGGCGGCCGACTGCGGCGGTGGAACGCGCGTGGCGCTGATCCAGGCGGGCACGTTCCGCTCGGACGCGGGCGCCCTGCTCGGGCCGGTGCCACGCGTGCTCTGGCAGCACCTCGTGGCGAACGAGGTGAACGGTGACAACCAGCTCCTGCAGGCCCTGAACTGCCTGCTCGTCGAGACGCCCGCGGGGCGTCTCCTGATCGAGACCGGGATCGGCGAGCGGCTCGACGAGAAGATGCGCCGCCAGCGCGTGGTGGAGGGCTACCCGATCCTCCCCGCGCTGCGGCGGGCCGGGTTCGATCCCGGCGCCGTCGACGTGGTCGCGGTCAGCCACCTCCATTTCGACCACGCAGGCGGCTTCCTTGCCGCGGACGGCTCGCTCGCGTTCCCGCGGGCGCGGATCGCGGCGCAGCGACAGGAGTGGGAGTTCGCCCTGGGCAGCAACTCCCGCCTGCAGGCGAGTTACGACCAGGCCGAGCTTCGCCTGGTGGAGGCGCAGGGGGCGGCGGGCGCCGTCGACGGTGAGGCCGAGTTGCTGCCCGGCGTGACGGCCATGGAGACGGGTGGGCACTCGGGCGGCCACCAGGCGCTGCTCATCAGGGGCACCGACCGGACGATCGCCTTCTTCGGCGACCTGTGCATGCGGCCCTGGAGCGCCAATCCGCGCTGGGTCACCTCGTACGACGACTTCCCGCTCACCAGTGTCGAGGTGAAGGATCGGCTCTTCCGCCGCGCGGTGGAGGAGGACTGGACCGTGGTGCTGTCGCATGAAGCGGCGCGACCGGTGGGCAAGCTCCGCGCCGACCGCAACCGGTACCGGTTCGACCCGCTCGTCTGAGACGCTACGTGCCGGGTGAGGCGGACGCGTTCGCGAGGAGCGGCGCGAGGATCTCATTCGCCTGCGCGGCGTCGAGCGGCCCATAGCGCACCGCGCGCACGATGCCGCTGCCGTCGATGAAGATCTGCGTCGGCAGCCCGAAGATGTGGTACGTGGTGTAGATCGCCCCCGTCCCGTCGAAGGCGATGGGATACGTCAGGTCGTACGTCCGCGCGTACGACGACACGTCCGCCGGCGAGGTTTCCTGCACGCTGATCCCGAGGAGGACCAGCCCCTGCGCCTGATGCGCGCGGTACACCTGCTCGAGCGTGGGCGTCTCGCTCTGGCACGGCGGACACCAGGACGCGAAGAAGTTGATCCAGACGGGGTGGCCGCGAAACTGCGCCAGGGTCACGACGTCGCCCTGCAGGTCGCGGAGCTGCACGGGCTTCCCATCGTGCGTGCCGGTCAGCTCCGGGGCGCGATCCCCCGGCTGCAGCCCCTGCTCCGGCTGCCCGAACGCGACGAAGCTGGAACCCGGCTGGGGTTTGGGCGCCGGGCTCGCCGGAGCGATCGGCAGCGAGACGACGACCAGCACGAGGGCGGTGAGTCCGACCGCCAGGCCGGCGAGCAGGAGTTGCCGGCCGGTGAACGGGCCGATCAGGCCGCGCCGCCTGCGCTCCGGTTCTGCCGCCCCGAGGTCGGGCGCCGGGGTGGGCGGGAGCGCGTCGACCTCGTCGGACGTCCCGGGCGACTCAGACACGCGGCGTGATGAAGCTGAACCGCGCGGCGAACCAGGGGAGCCAGTTGAAGATCAGGCTGACGCCCACCAGCATCACCAGGCCGCCGCCGGCAAGCTCGACCTCGTGTGCCCGGGCACGCAGCGGCCGGATCAAACGCGGCGCCTCGTCGAGCGCGAGCGCGAGCGCGATGAAGGGCAGGCCCAGGCCGAGCGAGTATGCCGCGAACAGGATGCCCGACTGCGCGCTCTGGCCCATCGCGGCGAGGCCGAAGATCGCACCGAGCGTCGGGCCGATGCAGGGCGTCCAGCCGAGCGCGAAGATCGCGCCGAGGCCGAAGGGCCCAAGGGGGTTGCGGCGGGCGCGGCTGTCGAGCGGGCGCCAGCTGCGCGCCAGCAGCGAGAGGGGAAGCAGCCCGGCCAGGTTCAGGCCGAGCACGATGAGGACGGCGCCGCCGAGCTGCCGAAGGAGCGGGAGCTGGGGCGCGAGGAACGCCCCGGCATACGTGGCCGAAGCGCCGAGCAGCGTGAACACCGCGCCGAACCCGGCCACGAACGCGAGCGCGTGCGGCAGGACCTGCCAGCGGCGGGCGTGCCTCCCGGGGAGCCTGGCGCGGGTCCCGACCGCGGCTCCGGTGTCGGCGCCGGTCGGTGCGCCCCCGCTACTGGCGTCGGCTCCAGCCCCTGCGCCGGCGCTCCCGGCGGCGACGCCGGCCACGCTGATCGCGCCGAGCTGGCCCAGGTACGCCGGGACCACCGGGAGCACGCAGGGCGAAAGGAAACTGACCAGCCCGGCGAGGATGGCGGCCGCGATCGTCAGCTCAGGCATCGGCGTGCCGGTCAGGCGAAGCGGGCGTCGAGCCGCTCGGCCAGGAACCGCCGGATGATGCCGGGGCGCATCGCGAGCGGGATCTCCGCCTGGTCGAGACGCAGCACAGGTACGAGCTGGTCGTAGCGGCTGTGCAGCTCGGGATCGCCGTCGACGTCGACGTACCGCACGGGCAACGTCGGACGTCCGCCGGCCGCGCGGTCCTCGAGCACGCGTTGCAGCTCGAGGCGCGCCTCATCGCACAGATGGCAGCCCTGGCGCGTGTAGAAGAGGAGCGTGGGGGAGGGATCGGGCATGACGCCGTGTATTGTAGGACCGAGCGCTGCGCAGACCTGCCGGCGCGCCCGGCCGGGCTATCCCCAGAGCCCGCCGTTCGTCCTCCGGGCGTCACTCGAGGTCGCACATGACAGAAGGCATTCGGCTCGTCGAACACGGCCGGCTCGCGCACGTGCTCGCGACGCGCGGCGCGGAGCACGGTCCCGAGGCACCGCTCGTGCTGGAGCACCGGGAGGCGCTGATCTACATGCTCGACCAGGCGGCCGAGCTCGAGCACCTGATCATGACCGAGTATCTCTTCGCGGTGTTCTCCCTGAAGCAGCGCACCGACGAAGGCCTGACCGAGGGGCAGCTCGACGCCGTGAAGCGCTGGCGTCGGACGATCTCGGGGATCGCGACGCAGGAGATGCTCCACCTGGCGTTGGTGCAGAACCTGCTCACCGCGGTGGGAGCGTCGCCCCACCTCTCCCGGCCGAACCTGCCGCAGCCCGCGCGCCACTATCCCGCTGGCGTGCAGATCGCGCTCCTGCCGTTCGGTGAACAGGCGCTGCGCCACTTCGTGTTCCTGGAGCGTCCCGAGGGCATGGAGCTGTCGGACGCGGAGGGCTTTGCCGCACTCGATCTCGCCCGCCCCGTGATGGACCGCGAGGGGATCGTGCCGCACGGACAGGATTTCTCGACTGTGGGCCACCTGTACCGCTCGGTGGCGGACGGCATGGCGCACCTGGCGGAGCGGTATGGCGAACGCGGCCTGTTCATCGGTCCGCACGATGCGCAGGCGACGGCGGAACACTTCCGCTGGCCCGAGCTCGTCCCCGTGGTCGACCTGGCGTCGGCCCATCGGGCGATCGGCACGATCGTGGAGCAGGGGGAGGGCGCCTCCGGAGACTGGCACGAAGCGCACTTCGGGCGTCTCGTGGCGATCCTGGAGGAGTACCAGGCCCTGCGTGCCGCCGATCCGTCATTCGAGCCGGCGCGTCCGGTGCTGCCGTGCAACGTGCGACCGCCAGAGAGCGGCGTCGAGGTGCCGATCGTCAGCGATCCTTTCACGATCCGCAGCATCGACCTGATGAACGTCGCGAACGAGGTCCTGCTGCAACTCCTGTACCGCTACTTCGCCCACACCCAAGAGACCCCCGAACAGCTCGCGCTGCTCGCGGACGCGGCGGTCGGGGTGATGTACGAGGTGCTCCGGCCGCTCGGCTCGATGATCACGCAGCTCCCCATCGGCCCCGAGTACCCGGGGCGCACGGCCGGGCCGAGTTTCGAGCTGTTCTACGAGACCGGCTACTTCCTGCCGCACCGCGAACCGGCGTGGGCGATCATCCGCGAACGGATGCGCGACGCGGCCGAGTTCGCCACGCGCTGCCACGACCACTGCGTCCCCCTGTTCATGCCGACGATGGGAAAGGTCGCGGGGGCCCTGCAGCGCATTGCCGTGGCGCTCGAGGCAGCCGGGTAGAGACGCGGGTCGGCGTCCCCGGCGAAGCAGTCTCTGCAGCCGCGCTCGGGGCACCCGCCGCGAGGGCTGCGTCCGCCGCACCCGGCGGAGCAGTGATGCCTCGCGAGCCGCGCCCGCCGCGCCCAGGCACGCGGGCTGCGCGCGACCGCGGGTTGCGGGCCGCATGCCTCCCCGGCGACTCGTGGTCGGTATTGCCCCGGTCGGGCCGTACAATACCGGCGCGCGCCCCCGTAGCTCAGTGGACAGAGCGAGGCCGTCCTAAGGCCTGCGTCGGCGGTTCGAGTCCGTCCGGGGGCGCTTGAAGCAAAGTCTCGCGTGGAGCGAAGAAGGGACGCGCCGCCGGCACGAACTCGACCTCATATGTGCCACCAGCGGTGACCTTCACACTCTCCACGAGGAGCCCGATCAGCTCCTTGAGCTGCTCCGGCGTTGCCGTGTCGATGGCGACGCGAAGCGACTCCACAACCCGGGCGACGGCGTCGAAAGTGACGATCTTCTCCGGCTCCGGGAGGAGCGCGAGTTCCGCGCGCGTCTCCTGCATCTTGGCCCGGTACTCGGGTGCCTCGATGTCCCCCCACCCGAACTGCTCCTTGAGGCGCTCCAGGCGCCGTTCGAGGCGGGTCCGGCGCTCGTCTGAGGCCCCCCGCGAGGGGAGCGCGAGGCGTCGACGCAACTCCTCACGTGCGCGCTCCACGGCTTCAGGCGGGAGGATCAGGCGCCGGAGTTCGTCGAGAACGGCGGCGTCAGCATCGGACACGAGGATCCCGGCACGCCCGCAGTCGCGGCACAGGTAGTACCTCCACTCACGGTCGCGCGACGAGCGGGTCTGCCCGTGGAGCCGTCGGCCGCAGGAGCACGCAAGGACGCCCGTCAGGAGGTAGACGCGCTTCGCTCGCCCAGGCTGCAGG
>JBJKRK010000360.1:0-2682 GCA_046704705.1 Candidatus Limnocylindrales bacterium
GGCACAGGCACCGTGAGCGAGCTGGAGCGCGCCGCCGCCGACCGCGTGGCGGGTGTCCTGGCGTTGCAGATCAGCCGCGACAGCGCGCTCCGTCGGGCCCGAGAAACGGCGCGCAGGGGTGAAGCGCTGCCCACGGCGGGGCCGCCCTGGGTGGTTCTCGTGGCGCGACAGGTGCCGTCCGGCGAGGACGTCAGCGTGGACGAACGTGAGGCGCTGCGTGACGGCCTACGGCGGCTCTTCCCCGCCGCGCGGGCGCACCTGCGGGGAGACGCCCTGAGCCTGGAGCTGCGGATGGTGGTCGCGCCTGAAGAGATCGACCCGCTCGGCCTGGACGCAGCCGCGCGCGTGGCCGACAGGCTGTCGCGCCCCGTCGCCGTGTCACGGCCCTTTGGCGAGGTGGAGCGGCGGCCCGAGGCGGAGGCAGAGGCGCGCGCGACCCTGGAGGCGGCAGAAGCGGTGCCGCAGGAGCTGCTCGGGACGTCGGCAGAGGGCTGCGGCGTGGTGGTGCGCGCGGAACGGTTGCCGGTCTACCGGCTCTTCAGCACGCTGCACAATCTCCCCGGCGGCCAGCGTCACGCCGAGGCGCTGCTGACGCCGCTTCTCGACGCCCGTCCCGCGGAGCGCCAGGAGCGGTTGCTGACGCTGCGGGCGCTGCTGGATCAGCCGAGCGCGGCGGCCGCGGCGCAGGCGCTCGGCGTCCACCGCAACACGCTGCTGTACCGGGCGCGCCGCATCGAGGAGATCACGGGCTGGCGGCTGGACGATCCGGATCTGCGCTTTGCCCTCGCGCTGGCCATCCGTCTTGTGCATATTGAACAAGACAACGGGGCCTGATTGCCCGAGCCCATGCACCTCAAATCGGGTGCCGCCCGCTAGACTGCGCGATATCGTGCAGAGCGCCCAAACGTGGCGACGGAACGAGCGGAGCACCGAGCACATGACGATCGAAATCGAAGGATTGGACGCGAAAGCGAAGATCGAGGCGGCCAAGGAGCACAACGTCCGCTTCGTCCAGCTCTGGTTCACCGACATCATCGGGCACGTCAAGAGCGTCACGATCCCGCTCCATCAGCTGGCGGAATCGATCGACCATGGCACCTGGTTCGACGGCAGCTCGATCGAGGGCTTCACGCGCATCGCCGAGAGCGACCAGTACTTGAAGCCCGACATGAACACCTTCGCCGAGATTCCCTGGCGGCCCGGACACGGCGACCTGGGCGCCGGCCCGCTCGGCAGTCGCGGGACGGCCCGTGTGATCTGCGACGTGTACACGCCGAAGGGCGAGCCCTTCATGGGCGATCCCCGCTACATCCTGAAGCGCCAGATGGAGCGCGCCGCCAAGCTGGGGTACGTGTTCAACACGGGACCCGAGCTGGAGTTCTTCCTGTTCCGCCGGGAGAACGGTGGCGACATCCGGCCGCTGCCGCACGATCAGGCAGGCTACTTCGACTCCAGCACGGACCTTGCGCAGGAAGTGCGCGAGGACATGGTCAACGCCCTCGAGGCGTTCGGCATCGTCGTCGAGGCTGCCCACCACGAGGTCGCGCCCGGCCAGCACGAGATCGACTTCGAGTACTCCGATGGGTTGCGCACGGCGGACAACGCGGTCACGTTCAAGGTGACGCTGAAGGCGATCGCCGAGCTGCACAACCTGTACGCGACGTTCATGCCCAAGCCGATCTTCGGCATCAACGGCTCGGGGATGCACACGCACCAGAGCCTGTACGACACCCGCATCGGCCGCAACGCATTCTCGGACCCGGCCAACAAGTACGGGCTTTCCGACGTGGCGCGGAGCTACATGGCCGGGTTGCTGCTGCACGCGAGGGCGATGATCGCCGTGCTCGCCCCCCTGGTGAACTCGTACAAGCGCCTGGTGCCCGGCTATGAAGCGCCCACGTACCTGACCTGGGGGCGCATCAACCGCTCCGCGCTGATCCGCGTCCCGATGGTCTCGCCGGGCCGCAGCGTGGAGGCAACGCGCGTCGAGCTGCGCTGCCCTGACCCCTCTTCGAACCCCTACCTGGCATTCGCCGCCATGCTGGCCGCGGGCCTGGACGGGATCGAGAAGGGACTCGACCTGGGCGAACCCGTCGAGGAGAGCCTGTACGAGATGGACAGCGCTCGCATCGCCGAACGGGGAATCCGCCAGCTCCCGGGCACCCTCGGCGATGCGATCGACGAGCTCGAGAGCGACCCGGTCATCTGTGAGGCACTGGGGGACCACGTGCTGGGTCACTTCGTCGAGGCCAAGCGGGCCGAGTGGAACGAGTACCGCACGCAGGTCAGCGCATGGGAGGTCGACCGCTACCTGGACTCGTTCTAGACGGCATCCTTCCGGGCCGCCGGCCTCGGGAGGCTGCCCCCGCCTCGCGTGCGATCCCTCCGGTGCGGCGATGCTGTCCACGGGGTGGGGCAAACTAAGCGGAAAACACATCAGTGGGCGGCGGAGAGCTCGGCTCCCCCCCCCTCCTCGGTCTCAGCCAAACCGGCCCCGGTACGACGCGGGGAGCAACCGGGCGATGCGGTTCATCAGATCTTCGCTCGTGGCATCGAGCATCTCGCGATGGCGTCGACCCTCCGAACGGCCGTCGGCGTCGGGCCCGCCTGCTGCGGCCGGCGCTTCGCCGGCGGCGGCGCCTTCCGTCGGCGACCGGCCCCCGGGCTCACCCTCGGGAGCGC
>JBJKRK010000361.1:0-21949 GCA_046704705.1 Candidatus Limnocylindrales bacterium
AGCGGGAGGTGCTCGACCTCGATGAGGAGGCGTACCGGCGCGGGGAGGTGCGCCCCCGGCTGCACGGCTCCCTGCGTGTCCCATCCGGCCCGGCCCTCCAGGCCCGCAAGGCACCCTCGCCGCCCGACGAGGGCGTGGCGCTCGGCGGGATCGCGGAGGCCGTCCGCGAGGCGATGGACCCCGAGGTGCGCTGGATCCTGGGGCCCGGGACGACCGTCCGCGCGGTCGCCGAACGCCTCGGGGTCCCGAAGACGCTCGTCGGCATCGACGTCATCGAGTGGCGGACGGGCGCCCCGCGGCTCCTCGCCGCCGACGTCGGGGAGCGGCGGCTCCTCGAGCTCGTGTCGGGACATGCGGCACGGATCGTCGTGACACCGATCGGCGGCCAGGGCTTCCTCTTCGGCCGCGGCAACCAGCCGATCTCGCCCGATGTCATCCGCGCCGTGCGGGGGCCGACGGGCAGTCGCGGCGACCGCAGGGCGACAGAGGTGCCGCCACAGGCGATCCTGGTGATCGCCACACCGGGCAAGCTGGCCGAGCTCGGCGGGCGCCCGTTGCTCGTGGATACCGGCGACCCGGCGCTCGACAGGGCGCTCTCCGGGCACATGCGCGTGATCAGCGGCTATCGGGACCGCGCGGTGGTCGCGGTGGCGCCGGCGTAGCCCGGCATCGCCGGAGCGAAACGGGGCGGGACGCGGGCGGGCCGCACCCAGGGACCGCACACGCACGTCAGCTCAGCTCGCACGGATCAGGAGGCGCAGCGATGGGAATGCTCGACGGCAGGCGGGCGATCGTCACGGGCGGAGGGTCGGGGATCGGGCGCGGTGCCGCGCGGCTCCTGGCGCGCGAAGGCGCCCGGGTGCTCGTCCTCGACCTGGACGGCACCCGGGCCGAAATGGCGGCCAACGAGGCCCGTGCCGCCGGCGGGCAGGCCGAGGCGATGCGGGGCGACGTCACGCTCGAGGCGGACTGCCGCGCGGCGGTGGCGCACGTCCGGGACGAGTGGGGCGGGCTGGAAATCCTGGTGAACAGCGCGGGCGTCATTCGCCGCGCCGACGTGGTGCACCTCGCCGAGGCGGACTGGGATCGCGTCATGGCCGTGAACGTGAAGTCGGTGTACCTGATGTCCCGCTACGCGGTCCCGGTGATGGCGGCCGGGGGAGGCGGCGCGATCGTGAACCTGGGTTCCGGTTGGGGGTTGAAGGGCGGACCGGATGCCGTCGCCTACTGCGCCTCGAAGGGCGCGGTGGTCAACATGACCCGCGCCATGGCGATCGACCACGGGCCGCAGCGGATCCGCGTCAACTGCGTCTGCCCTGGCGACACGGACACGCCGCTCCTGCGTGACGAGGCACGCCAGCTCGGTGTCGATGAGGCGGCGTTTCTCGCAGCGTCGGCGGATCGCCCGCTGGCCCGCCTCGGCGTCCCCGAAGACATCGCCCAGGCGATCCTCTATCTCGTGTCCGACGCCGCGTCGTGGGTGACCGGCACGACGCTCGTCGTGGACGGCGGCGGGATCGCCTGAGCGCGGCCCGCCCGTCGATCAGGCTGTTTCCTGCGCCATGGCCGGAGCCGGCTCCCTGTTCGGCACCCCCACGGTCAGCCCGACATACGTGAGGAAGCTGGCGACCAGGCCCACGACCCAGCTGTAGTCGTAGAGTGGCTTCAGGAAGGGGATGAGCCCGCCGGCCGGGAACGGTCCCTGCGTGCCGGCCGCCGTGTATGCGCCGCCCACGGCGAGGACGATGCCGATCGCCAGGGCGACGATGGCGCGCCAGTTCCAGCCGCTCGCATAGCGATAGATCCCGGTCGGCCGGTAGAGGTCCGCGAGGTGCAGGCTCGTCCGGCGCACCAGCCAGTAGTCGGCGATCAGGACGCCCGCGATCGCGCCGGTCGCGCCGCCGTAGAAGCCGAGCCACGTGAAGATGTACACGTGGGGGTCGCTGTAGAGGTTCCAGGGCTGGATGAGAATGCCGACGACGCCGGTGATCAGGCCACCCGTGCGGAAGCTGATGCGCTTGGGCCAGGCGTTCGAGAAATCGTACGAGGGACTCACGGTGTTCGCCGCGACGTTGGCCGAGAGCGTGGCCACCGCCAGGGTGAACAGCGCGATGATCACCACGAGCGGGTTGCTGAACTTGCCCGTCAGCTGGATCGGATCCCAGATCGGCGTCCCGTAGACCGCCTGGCTCGCCGAGGTCACGAGGACGGCGATGAGCGGGAAGAGCGTCATCGTCGTCGGCAGGCCAAGAGTCTGGCCGAGCGCCTGTGCGCGCTGGCTCTGCCCGAAGCGGGTGAAGTCGGGCATGTTGAGCGACAGCGTCGACCAGAAGGCGATCATGCCCATGAGCGCCGGCGGGAAGAGGCCGAGCCAGAACTTGTCGACGCTCCAGCCGACCGTCCCGTGATCGTTGACGATGGGCCCGAAGCCGCCGGCCTGGATCACCATCCAGACGAGCAGGAAGATCGCGACGACCATCACGAACGGCGCGGCCCAGTTCTCGAACCGCCGGATCGTGTCCATGCCGCGGACGATGATGAAGATGTTGATGAGCCAGAAGATCAGGAAGCTCAGCCACAGCGTCCAGGGCTGCGACGCCGCGTACCCGAGACCGATCGACAGATGGGCGGCCTTGGTCCAACCGTCACCCAGGATTGCGCCCAGCACGGTGTAGATGGCCTCGCCGCCGATCCACGTCTGAATGCCGAACCAGCCGCAGGCGATCCCGGCGCGGAGGAGCGCCGCCAGGTTCGCCCCGAACACGCCAAACGACGCGCGGGCGAAGACGGGGTAGGGGATGCCGTACTTGGTCCCGGCATGGCTGATCAGCAGCATCGGGATCAGCACGATGACGTTGGCGACCATGATCGTGAAGATCGCCTGGTACCAGGCCATGCCCAGCGCGACCAGGCCAGCGGCGAGTGTCCAGGTGGCCACGTTGTGCGCCATCCCGACCCACAGCGCGAGGTAGTTGTACGTGCTCCAGTTGCGTCTGGCGATGGGCACGGGCGCGAGGTCTGCGTTGTGCAGCGCCGAGCCGTTCAGTGCAGTGTCCACGGCGGGGGTGAGTTCGTGGCGACCGTCCGACTGGACGATCTCGCCGTACGCCGAGGCCGTCATGGGTGTCCTCCCGCGGGTTTCCTGGCGGCCGTGATGCCGCCGGGAGTGAGTGGCGTGCTCCAGGGCCTGCCGAGAGCATTCCCTCTCAAGGCGTCCTCCTCCTGTGTGGGCTCCTCCTGTGTCGGTTCACCGCCCGCGGGCAGCCTGCTTCGCCGGTCAGGGATCTTCCGCGGGGGTCTTCAGGCCGGTGCCGGCGGGGCGCGCTGCCAGCCTCGCGCGCTGCGGCGCCAGACAGCGTTCCATCTCCGTGCGAGCGCGGGTGGGTACCGCGTGCGGCATGCCAGGTCTCCTCTGGGAACGCCCGATTCGAGGCGGCTGTGGCAGGGACGCCGGCCAGCTCCGGCGGCGCGAGTATGCACCGGCCACCCTGTGCCGACAAGATGGTTGCGGGCCGCGGCCCGCGCAACCTGGCCCGCCCGCGCGTCCCGTCCGACCCGACGACCGCGGCCCGGGGCGTTTCCGTTTGCGCCTGCGGGTCGGGCCTCGCGGCCCGGGGCGTTTCCGCTTGCGCCTGCGGGTCGGGCCTCGCGGCCCGGCGGTCACCCGGATCGATCCGGTCGCGTGAGCGAGGCGGCCGCGCCGACGATGGCGATGACCGCTCCGGCCATCATCGCCAGGTGGTAACCGGACACGTACGCCGACGCCGTGCCCGACCCGTGCGCGTGCCCGGTCAGCAGCACGGCCTGGCCGCCCGCGCCGAGCTGCGAGGTCGCCAGCGCCCCCAGGACGGCGATCGAGAGCGTCTGCCCGAGGAAGCGCATCGTGCCGAGCATGCCGGAGGCCACCCCCAGCTGGCTCCTCGGGACCGCGCCCATCACGGCCGAAGTGTTCGGCGAGCTGAACGCGGCCATGCCGACGCCGACGATCAGGAGCTCCCCCACGATCTGGGAGACACTCGGCTGTGCAGGGAGCTGGGAGAGCATTACCAGGCCGGCTGCGATGACCGCCATGCCCCCGCTCGAGAGCCAGCGCGAGCCGAGCGCATCCGAGGCTCTCCCGGCCAGCCACGAGAGGGCGACCATTGCCACTGGTGCCGCGACGAGGAGGAGCCCGGCCTGCTCCGGGCTGCGCCCGCTGACGACCTCGAGGAACACCGAGGTGAGCACGGTCACGGCGGCGAATGCCATGTAGTTGGCCAGCGCCGCGAGGTTCGCGGTCGCGAAGAGCCGGCTGCGCCGGAACAGGCCGACATCGAGAAACGGTTCCGTGCGCCGGGACTCGTATGCGACGAGCGCGATCACGCCGCCGACCCCGGCTGCCAGGAGCGCGAGAGATGGAACGGCGGTCCAGCCCCAGATCGGCGCCAGGCTGACCCCCGCCGTCCCGGCGGCGAGCGCCACCACGAGCAGGAGCACCCCCGGCAGATCGAGACTGGCCCGTGGCGTGCGGCGCTTCAGGTGGCGGGCGCTCCTCAGGTGCCAGCCAAGCACGAGGCTGGCGGCCGCCACCGGCACGTTGACGTAGAAGATCGATCGCCAGCCGACCTGCTGGGTGAGGAGCCCGCCGAGAACCGGTCCCGCCGCCAGCCCCAGGTACACCGCGGTGACGTTGAGCCCGAGGGCCTTCCCGCGCTCGGCGCCGGGGAACGCCTCGGTGACGAGCGCCGTCGACGTGGCCGAGAGCAGGGCGGCCGCCAGTCCCTGGATGCAGCGTGCGGCGAGCAGCCACGTGGTCGAGATCGACGCGCCGGCCGCGGCCGACGAAAGGGCAAAGGCGACCAGGCCGATCCGATAGAGGCGCAGGCCGCCCCACGTGTCCGCGAGGCGCCCCGCCGGGATGAGCGCCACGGTGAGCACCAGCAGGTAGCTGACCTGGACCCAGAGCGCGCCGACGAAGCTGAGATGGAGGGCCGGGCCGATCTTGGGCAGCGCGATGGCCACCACGCTGCCGTCGAACGGAGCGATGAACGCCCCTGTCGCGGTCGCGGCGAGCAGTTGCCAGCGTCGCTCTGACAGGTTGTCGTCGTCGGCGGCGTCGGCGACACCGATGTGGGCCATCTCCAGGACCTTCCTCGCCCGCCCGATTGACGCGAGGGGGCGAGCGACGTGACTTGTAGCGTCCGTTGTCGGGAGCGACCGCGCTGGTGCACCCGTGTCCCGGGGTCCTGCAGGAAGACGCCGGGGAGGAGTCCGGCCGTCCACAGGGGACGGCTGTCGCGAGCACGTTCGGCGTGGGGCGACAGGAGACGCGGGCCAGTCGGAGGCACCGGGTGTGGTTGCTGTTCCAGGCGGAGTCTACGCACCGACAGCCAAACGATGCACGGTGGATCGGCGCGGCCGCCGCCGGCCGGATGCGTCGCCGGACCCTTCGGACCACGTGTGCGCCGTGTCGGACGGTGTCGCCGTGCGCTTCGCGGCGTATGGTGAGGCGAGGCAGACTGGAGGTGTTCGGACATGGCGATGCAGGGGGACGGCTGGGAGCGCTACGGGCGGGCGTTGCACCGGGCCATGGCGGAGGTACTCGATGAGATCCCCGAAGATGTCCGCCCGCACGCGCTCGAGACGGCCGACTACTGGTTGAGCCTGGGTCTGGTCATCGGGCTCGAGCACGCGATCGAGGCGCAGCGGCTGCTGGGGCTGATCGAGGCGAACCAGGACGAGCTGGCCGAACTCTCCCACGACGCGTCGGTCTTCGTCGAGGAGGTCCTCGGATGAGACGGCGTGGGCTTGTCTCCAGCCTGTACCGCACCGCACGCCTGGCGAACGACGTCTCGGCGATCGCCTCGGGCAATCCCCGCCGCATCAGTCGCCGTGCCCGCAACAGGATCGTGGGGCGCGCCCTCGCGCGAGGTGGGTTCTGGCGGATGCTCTGGGGGCGCTGAAGCTCGCGTCCATCGTGCGACGCAAGCGTGCAGGCCCGCGGCAGATGGTGTTCTGAGCGCCACGTTCAGCTGGAGGCCGCGCCAGCCTTCCCGTGGAAACGGGATGCATGGCCCTCCGTGCCGGCCCTCGTCTGCGCTGAGATTGGAGGCACCGTCCCGGCGCGCGCGTCCTTGCGCAACAGAGGTATCGATGAAGATCGCGATTGTCACCGACGATGGCCAGACGGTCAGCTCGCACTTCGGTCGGGCGCCCTACTACGCTGTGCTGACCGTCGAACACGACGAGATCGTGGCGCGTGAGCTCCGCGCCAAGGCAGCTCCGCATCGCACCGGCGTGCCCGACGAGGCACACCCGGCCGGGATGCCCCACGGCACGGATCCCGCGTCGCAGGCGCGGCACGATCAGATGGCCGCGGCCGTTGCCGACTGCGCTGCGCTGGTGGCAGGCGGGATGGGTCGCGGAGCCTACGATCGGCTGGCGGCGCTGGGTCTCCGCCCCTTCGTCACCGACGTCGCCGACATCGACGCCGCCGCGCTCGCCTGCGCGAAGGGAGAACTCGCCGACCGGATCGATCGGCTGCACTGATCCTGGGCGACCCGGCGGCCGCGTGGCCGCGCGAACCTACGCGGTCACGACCTCTTCGGGCTGCTGCTCGAAGTCCGTCGGTGGCTCGCTCGCGGCGAGGCCGGCCGAGCGGGGCTCGTCGCCCTCGTCCCCGAGCAGGGGGAGCACGAAGTGCGTCTCCTGGTCGAAATGGGCGGTGAGCAACGCTGCGAGCCCATACAGTCGCGCACGCAGGTCGACGAGCTGGCGATGGGTCGGTTCGTGCCGGAGGGCGAGCCAGTCGGCCTCCAGGCGGTCGACGTGCGCGCGAATCTGCTGATGCTGGAAGCGCAGGGCGCGGGTGGCCCACGGCGTGCCCGCGATGCGATCGATCTCCGGGTAGCAGAAGGAATCCTCCCAGTCCGTATGGGTGAGGAAGGTTCGCTCGACCGCGTCCAGCGCATCCCGAAGTGTATGGTCCAGGTCGCGCGCAGCGAGGTTGCCGGCCAGTTCCGCCGCGGCCTCGACCCGCCCCGTGATGTCTTCCACCTCCCGGTGCTCGGTGCCGAGGATCCGGCGCTCGATCGCGGCAGCTGCTTGCTGCCCTTTGGCCATTCGATAACTCCTTCCAGGCTCCTCGAGACGCACGCTGATCGTCGCGGCAGATGAGGCGCGCGAACAGGGCCCTCCAGCCTGTTCGTGCCCCGCGCCGGGCTGCCGGCGGGCCTGCGTGCCAGACGGAGTGGTGCACGGCGGTTGCCAGCAGGAGCGCACCGCCGACCGAGTCGGCGGTGCGGCGCCGTCCGCGGGGGCTCGCGCCCGTCACAAGCGCGACGCGCAGGGTCGAACGTCACTCGGCAGGGAGGCTTTGTCCTAGGGCCATGCGGGTCGTTTCTCTTGCTCCGATCAGGCGATCGGCCCCGCGCAGAATGCCCCCTCGTCAGCTGGCGCCCGAGGATCGACGCGCCGCCCTGAGCGCGTCGGCGCGGGTGGCTCCCGCCATGGTCCAGGCTCCTCCCGGGGGATGGGGCGAAGTGCCCGGGGATGGCAGGGGGTCGCTGCAGGCAGAGAGTGCCGATCGGTCCATCCGACACCCCCCATTGTTGTCTCGGGTCGGTCGCGGCTGCCACCTTCAGGGGAACCCACGAGCGCCCTGTTGGTCCTACCTTGCCGCTTCTGCCCTCCCAAAACTACGACCTGAAGGCGGATGCCGAGCGGGCCGTGAGGGCCGAAGCGCGACGCGTGTGCGTCGTCCGTCCCTCACGCGGTCCCACCGGCCGAGCACAGGAGGCGCACCGCGATGGCTGACAACGCGAAGCTCTTCATCATGGTGACCCACGGCCCCGACCAGCCCGAGATGGCCACGCTCCCGTTCGTCATGGCGGGCGCGGCCATCGCCGAGGACATGCAGGTGGTACTCGGCTTCCAGGGCGACGGCATCCTGCTTCTCAAGAAGGGGGTCGCCGAGACCGTCTCGGCCCCGGGGCTCAAACCGATCGCGGAGCTGCTCCCGACGATCCAGGAGATGGGCGGCAAGTTGCTCGTCGGCGGGCCGTGCGTGAAGGTCCGCGGCCTGACTGCGGATGACCTGGTGCCGGGCGCGGAGATCGTGCTCGCCGGTCACTTCGCGACCGAGATCGCCGCCGCCACCAACACCCTCTTCTACTAGCGGGCTGCGCCCTCGTATCTAGCGGGGCCGCACCCTCGCAGCTCCCGCAGCCGGGGCCCTTGCGGGCACCAGAAGGAGACCCAGATGACCACCACCATGCTGAGCGAGGCGGAGGTCGCCGCGCTCAAGCCCGCCAAGGTTGCCGACGCGCGCGGTTCGGCCTGCCCCGGACCGCTGCTCGAGGCCAAGAAGGCGATGGGCAACATCGCCGTGGGTGACGTGCTCGAGCTCCTGTCCAGCGACTCCCAGACAAAGACGGACGTCGGGGTCTGGGCCGAGAGAATCGGACATACCTTCCTCGGCGTCGTGCCCGCCCAGGGGTACGACCGCGTCTTCATCCGACGCGGAAAGTGACGTTCGCACCATGACGCTCGCCCTGGAGAGCGCACGGGGGACGCGACGAGGATCCGCGCCGCGGGTCCTCGTCTTCTCCACCAACGCGATCTCCGACCCCGGCATCGACCTGGCAGGTAGTTCGCACATGCACTACTCGCCGGAGATCGTCGTGATCAGCCTGCCCTGCACGAGCGGGATCAGGCCGGGCTGGATCCTGCACGCGCTGCAGGCAGGCTTCGACGGCGTGTTCATCGCCTCCGACGGCGACGAGTGCGCGTACCTGCCGGACTGTTCGGCGCGCTCGTCGCGCATCGTCGAGACGGCGCAGACGCTGCTGGCGCAGCAGGGGATCGACGGGCGCCGGCTGAAGATGGCGGCGATCTGCTCAGTGTGTGCCGAGGCGTTCACCCGGCACATCCGGGAGTTCAGCGCAACGCTCGCCGGGCTGGAGGCCTAGATGGAATACGACGTCCTGGTCGTGGGCAGCGGAATCGGCGGCATGGAGTCGGCGCTGAAGCTCGGCGACATGGGGTACAAGGTGCTCGTCGTCGAGAAAGAAGCGAGCGTCGGCGGCCGCATGGTGCTGCTCAGCAAGGTCTTCCCCACGCTCGACTGCGCGAGCTGCATCGCGACGCCGAAGATGGCGGCCACGGCGCACCACCCGAACGTGACCGTCATGACCGATGCGGAGGTGGCGCATCTCGCGCGGGACGGAAGCGGCGGCTTCCACGCTACGCTGCAACAGCACCCCCGCTTCATCGACACGGCGGCGTGCACCGGGTGCCGCCAGTGCGAGGAGGCCTGCACGGTCGCCGTGCCGGATCAGTGGAACGGCGAGCTGGTCTCGAGGCGGGCGGCATACATCCCGTTCCCCCAGGCGGTGCCCCAGAAGGCGCTGATCGAGCGCGCCGGGACCTCCCCCTGCACGTTCAACTGCCCGGCCGGGATCAAGGCCCACGGCTACGTCTCGCTCGTGCGGAGTGGCGAGTACGAGAAGGCATTCCAGCTCGTGCTCGAGTCGACGCCCCTCGTCGGCAGCCTGGGGTACGCGTGCTACGCGCCGTGTGAAGCCGAGTGCACCCGCGGGAGCGTCGAGGGCGCGCTGCCGATCAGGCGCCTGAAGCGGTTCGTGGCGGACAGGCACTACGCGCTTCCCGAGCCACCGGTGCTGGAGCGGCCGACGCCGAACGGCAAGCGGATCGCAGTGGTTGGCTCGGGACCGGCCGGCCTCACCGCAGCCTGGCTGCTGGCGCGCCAGGGATACGGCGTGAAGATCTTCGAGCAGGCACCCGAGCCGGGTGGCGACCTCCGGCTTGCCATTCCCGGGTATCGGCTGCCCATCGAGGTCGTCGAACGTGACATCGCGAACGCCACCCGCATCGGCGTCGAGATCGCCACCGGCGCGCGCGTCGACGGCCTCGGGCAGCTCAAGGACGCAGGCTTCGACGCGGTGCTCGTGGCCACCGGGACGCCCCGCAGCACGAAGCTCGACGTTCCCGGCGAGGACGAGGTGTCGGGAGTGTGCGATGCGCTCGCCTTCCTGCGCGACGTCAGGCTCGGCGCGGCCCCCGCGCTGCGCGGCAAGACGGTGGCCGTGATCGGGGGCGGCAACGTTGCCATCGACGCCGCTCGCAGCGCCCGCCGGCTGGGTGCCGCGGTGCACATCGTGTACCGCCGGCGCCGCGCCGACATGCCGGCGCACGCCTGGGAGGTCGATGATGCACTCGCCGAGGGCGTCATCCTCCATGAAGGCTGGGGCATCGCTGGCTTCCGTGGGGCGCACGCGCTCGAAGCCGTGCAGCTGAAGCAATCGGTGTTCGACGTGGATGGCCGCTTCACGCACCGCTACGACGACAGCGTGCGTGACGAGCTGGCGTGCGACGTCGCCATCGTCGCGGCGGGCATGGGGGTCGATACGGCCGCCTTCCCGGAGCTCACACCCGCGGGCGCCCGGGCGATCCAGGTCAACCGCGAGACGTCGCAGACCGCGTTGCCCTGGGTCTTCTGCGCGGGCGACGTGGTGACCGGCCCGGCGTCGATCGCCGAGGCTGTCGGCCAGGGCCGCCGCGCGGCCTTCATGATCGATCGCTGGCTGACGGGCCGCGCACTGGACGACTTCGAAGCGCCGCTGCCGGTCGTGGGCAAGGCCGAAGTCCTGAGCCGCCAGCAGACATACAGCCATCGCGAGCCGATCCCTCCGCGAATCGGGGCCACCGCGGCGCCTGACGGCTTCGAGCTGCTGGAGCCACCCCTGAGCGAAGCCGAAGCGCGTGCGGCGGCGGGCCGCTGCCTGGACTGCGGCGTGTGCTCTGAGTGTCACGCATGCATCGCGGCCTGTCCCGCGGACGCGATCAGGCTCGACATGCGGACCCACGACGTCGCCGTGGACGTGGGAGCGGTGATCGTGTCGACCGGGTACAAGCTGTTCGCGGCCGATCTCAAGCCGCAGTACGGCTATGGTCGCCTGCAGAACGTCATTACCGGCATGCAGATGGAGCGGCTCCTCGCCCCCACCCGCCCGTACAACACGGTGCTGCGACCCGGCGACGGCAGGGTGCCCGAGCGGATCGCGTACGTCATGTGCACGGGGTCGCGCGATCAGAGCGTGGGCAATCCCCTCTGCTCGAAGTTCTGCTGCATGTACTCCCTGAAGCAGAACCAGCTGATCATGGGGGTGCTGCTCTTCGCCGACGTGACTGTCCACTACGTGGATGTCCGCGCCGTCGGCAAAGGCTACGACGAGTTCTTCGAGCAGGCGAAGTCGATGGGGGCGCACTTCGTCAAGGGCCGGGTCGCCGACATCCGGGAGCAACCGAACGGCGATCTCGTACTGCGCTACGAGGATGTGGACCACGGAGGCACCCTCGCCGAGGCCGAGTACGACCTGGTCGTCCTGGCGGTGGGCGTGCAGCCCAACCTGGACGCCGGCCGTCTCTTCGACCCCGGCGAGCTCGCGCTCGACGAGTTCGCCTACGTCGCCGAACCCGACGAGGACGAGAACCCGGGTGCCACGAACATCCCGGGGGTCTTCGTGGCCGGCTCGGCGTCGGGCCCAAGAGACATTCCCGAGTCGATCCTGCACGCCGGCGCCGCGGTGGCCCAGGCCGCCGCGCACCTGGAGCGAACCCGGACGAGGGAGAAGGTGCCGGCATGACCCAGGAACCACGGGACGACGAGAGCACCGACATGCGTGCGGAACGGGGCGCCGACAACGGGAGCGGCGCGAACGCGGAGCCGACCACCCGCAACGAGGCCGCCGCGAACGCGGAGCAGCCCGCGGGCAACGAGAGCTGCGCGAACGGCCGGCGGAGGATCGGCGTGTACGTCTGCCACTGCGGCGGCAACATCTCCGACTACGTCGACGTCGAGCGGGTCATCGCGTCCGTGGCGGAAGAGCCGGACGTCTGCGTCGCCCGACACACGATGTTCACCTGCTCGGAGGCGACCCAGCAGGAGATCGAAGCCGACATTGCGGCGCAGCACCTCGACTGCCTGGTGGTGGCCTCCTGCTCGCCGAAGCTGCACACGACGACGTTCCGCGGCGTGGCAAAGCGAGCCGGGCTGAATCCGTATGCCTACACGCAGGTGAACCTGCGGGAACAGTGCTCCTGGACGCACACGGATGATCGGGAGGGCGCCACGCACAAGGCGATCAGGCTCGTCCGTGCGGGAATCGCCCACGCACGCCTCTGCGAGCCGCTCGAGCCGATCGAGGTCGAGACCACCCCGCGCGTGGCGGTGGTCGGCGGCGGTGTCGCTGGAATGCGGGCAGCCATCGGGCTGGCCGACATCGGGCTTGCCGTCTTCCTCATCGAGCGCGCGCCGGCGCTGGGTGGCTGGGTCGGTGACTTTGGCGCGATGTTCCCCCACGAGCGCGAGGGGCACGCCTTCGTCGGGCACCTGCGCGAGGAGATCAGGCGCCGGTCGACGATCACTGTCTTCACCGGCGCGGAGCTCACCGCGAAGTCCGGCACGTACGGCAACTACCACGTGTCGGTCAACGCCCGCGGCGAGGTAGTCAACCTCGATGTCGGCGCGATCATCGTGGCCACGGGCTTCGACACATATCAGCCCGAGGCGGGCGAGTTCGGCTACGGCATCGACGGCGTCGTCACGCTGCCCGAGTTGCGGCGGATGCTCGATGAGGGCGATGGGCCACTCGTCCACGCGGGCAGGCAGGTCCGCAGCATCGCGTACATCTACTGCGTGGGGAGCCGCGATGCGGAGCGGCCCTACTGCTCGCGCTACTGCTGCACCGCGGCGGTGCACGCCGCACTGCTCGTGGCCAGGCGCGACAGCGGGGTCCGTCAGTACCACCTCTACCGCGACATGCGCACGTACGGGCGCAACGAGCTGTTGTTCAACGAGTCGCGGGTGCATGGGTCGCTCTACGCCAGGTTTGCCGACGACGACCCGCCCACCGTGACCGCCACCGACGGCGGGCTGCGCGTCACGCTCCACGACCTCCTGACGGCGGGCGAGGAGTTCACCATCGCTGCCGACCTCGTCGTGCTCGTGACGGGCATGATCCCCCGCGCCAACGAGGAGCTCGTGCGAACCCTCAAGCTGCCGGTCGGACAGGAAGGCTTCTTCAACGAGATCCACCCGAAGCTCCGGCCGGTGGAGACCGTCGTGGATGGCGTGCTGATCGCAGGCGCCTGTCAGGGCCCGAAGACTTCGGCGGAGAGCGTCGCGTCGGGGCTGGCCGCGGTGACCCAGGCAGGGGCGATTCTGAAGCAGGGCACGGCCGAGCTGGACCCGCAGGTTGCCTTCGTGCGGCCGGAGGCATGCACGGGGTGTGGCGACTGTGTGCCCGCCTGTCCCTTCGAGGCGATCGCCCTGTCGGGCAGCGACGGCGCGCGGTTCGCGGTGATCGACCCGACCGGCTGCAAGGGCTGTGGCGCCTGTGCACCCGTGTGCAAGGAGGGTGCCATCGACCTGCGGGGCTACACCGACGCGCAGGTGCGGGCAATGATCGATGAGCTGCTGGTGGAGGTGGCGTCATGAGGCGCGACGTGCGGGAGGTCGTCCGTGAGGAGCCGCTCATGCGCGACCGGTTGCTCGCGGCGCTGCGGAACGGTCCGTTGACCGTGCCCGAGGTTGCCGCCGCACTGGAGCTGCCGGCCGAGGAAGTGATGGTCTGGATGATGGGCCTGCGCAAGTACGGCTACGTCGCCGAGGAGAAGGCAGCCAGCGGCGACAGCTTCTACCGCTATGCGGCCGTGGAGCGACCATGAGCGTCCTCGTTGCCGCGGATCTGGCCGAGCATCTGCACGACGGAGGTGCGTTCGACGCCGAGGCCTGCCTGAACTGCGGGTACTGCAGCGCCGCCTGCCCGCTGGCCATCGACCTCTTGCCCCGCCGCCTGTTCCGATACGTCCTCTTCGGGCAGGTGGAGCGCGTCCGCGCCGAGCGCGAGGCGGTCTTCTCGTGCCTGCTGTGCCGGGCCTGCGAGGCGTCCTGCCCTGGCGGCGTGCACATCACGGAGAACGTGCGCCTGCTGCGCCACTGGCTGTTGACGGAGGGACGCTGATGCCGCTAGCCACCGTCGACGTCGTCGGGATCCTCGCCGACAACCTGCGTCTGCGTGGATCGGTGCTGCCGATCCCCGCACGTCAGGCCACGCGCTGGGCTCGCGAGCTCGACCTGCCCCGCGGCGGCGAGACCGTGCTCTACACCGGGATGATGTACCAGCTCATCCCGTACATCGAGCGCATCGTCGCGCTCGAGCAACGTCTGGGGGACACGCCGCTGGCGCGCTTCTCCGGGCTCGCCCGCCGGGTGAATCGCTTCGTCAACGGCATCGCGCTGGTGGCGCGACCGTCGGCCCGGGAACGGGCCGAGTACGAGCGCGTCCCGGCCAACGTCGCGCGCCTGCTGCAGCGGGCCGGCGTGCAGTTCGGTTACCTCTACGAGGACGACCTCTACACGGGAGCTCTCGCGTACGACCTCGGCGCGGACGAAGCAGTTGCCGCCCACGCCCGCAGAGTCGCGGCCCTGCTGCGGAAGCACGGTGTCCGCGAGGTGATCACGCTCGATCCGCACAGCACCTCGATGCTGCGCACCGTCTACCCGAGGCTCGTCCCCGGGTTCGACGTGCGCGTGCGGAGCTATCTCGAGGTGCTCGCCGAATGCGGGCTGCCGGTGGCGACGCCGGCCTCGGGCAGTGTCGTCGTGCACGACTCGTGCGTGTATGCGCGGTACGAGAACGTCATCCAGGCGCCGCGCGCGTTGCTCGCCTCGACCGGACGCACGGTGGCCGAACCGACCAAGGCGCGCACGCTGACGTGGTGCTGTGGCGGCCCCGCGGAGGCACTCTTCCCCGACAAGGCCGCGACCGTAGCGGGCGAGCGGGTGGCGCAGCTGCGGGCGGTCGCGCCGGACTGCGTGACGATGTGCCCGATCTGCCTGGTGAATCTGCGCAAGGCCGCGAACGGCACGCTGCGCATCCGCGACATCTCCGAGTACCTGGTCGAGGCCACGGTCGCTCAGCCGGCTCCGGCCGCGCAGACCGCCGAGGCGTCGACATGACCAGGCACGACTCGACCCTGTCGGTGGGCATTCCGGAGCGCGGAGCGGCCGCGCGGACCGGGCGATCAACGAGTCGCGCTGCAGTGAGCGGCGCGGAACTGGAGGGCGAACGATGCAAACTCTGACTGCGGTCACGCATGCTCACCACGACCGGCTACGAGCACACGTCGAGGAACTGCGCGAGCTGGGCGACTGCCTCGACACGGACTGCCTCGACACATCGAGGCTGACCGAGGGCCTGCCCAGGCTGCGCGCGATGGAGGAGGCGCTGACGGGCGAGCTCCTCCCGCATATGGAGGCCGTCGAGGCTGCTGTCTACCCGACCCTGGAGCGGCTCACGGAGGGTCGCGACACGAGCGTTCCGATGCGCCACGAGCACGAGGAGATCCGTCGCCTGGTCGCGGCGTTCAGCCAGTTCGTCGAGCACCCTGAGCCTGCCGATCGGGCCGCCGTGCTCTCCCTGCGCCGCGTGGTGCTGCGCCTCTACCTGTTGTTGAAGGCGCACCTCGCGGAAGAGGAGCTCTACCTTCCCATCCTCGAGGGGAAGCTGACCCCGGGCCAGGAGGCCGCCCTCGTTCGCGCGCTCGACCATCTCGCGGCCGAGCGGTTGTAGCCGGGGGCTGGCGGAGGCTGGGATGTGACCGATCGGCAGTCCGCCCTCGAGGCGCCGGTCGTCCCGAGAAGCGGCTCCTCGGGGGGCACCGTCGGGGTCGATGCGAGCGAGGCTGCCCCCTGGACCGTTCTCGTCGTGGACGACCACGAGGTCGTTCGAGAGGGGCTCATCACTCTGCTCGAGCGGAACCGCTCGTTCCGCGTCGTCGGCCAGGCGGGCACGGCTGCCGAGGCAGTTGCGGTTGCTCGTGACCGGGGCCCCGACCTCGTGGTGATGGACGTTCGGCTTCCGGACGGGTCCGGGATCGAGGCGACGCGCGAGATCCGTGACGCGCGGCCCGAGACGAAGGTGGTCATGCTGACGAGCTATCCCGACGAGGAGGCCGTCTTCGCCTCGCTCGTCGCGGGCGCGAGTGGTTATCTCCTGAAGCAAGTGCGGGGCCGTGACCTGCTGGAGGCTCTCGCCGCGGTCGGGCGGGGCAAGTCGCTCCTCGACCCGACCGTCACCCGGACGGTGCTCGACAGGGTCCGCCAGATCGCTGCCGGGGTGTACCCGGACGAGCTCACCGAGCTCACTCGCCAGGAGCAGAAGATCCTCCTGCTTATCGCCGACGGGATGACGAACAAGGAGATCGCCGCCGAGGTGCACCTCTCGGAGAAGACGGTGAAGAACTACGTCAGCTCGATCCTCGACAAGCTGAAGCTGCAGCGGCGTGCGCAGGCCGCTGCATACGTGGCGCGACACCGGCTGCCCGGAGCCGAGTAGTCGATTGCGGGCTCGCCGCACGCCTGGCCTAGGCGCCGGGCGCGGAGCAGTCGGACGCGAAGCCGCCGCGCACCCTCTCCCTGGCGGCGACGAGGGTGCTCAGGCGGCCTGCGCCTGTGCCTCTGCCGTCGCGTGGGCCCGTTCGGCGGCGCGCAGGTACGTACCGGGGTCGCCGAAGCGGCCGATCTCTCGCAGCGCGGCCTGCCAGGTGGCGCGGTCGACCGCGTCGGACCGACGCGCCGCCGCCTGGAGTGTGAGGACGATCCGGGCGAGGGCGACCTCCCAGCGCGGGTACGCCACCCGCCAGAGCTTCGCGAGCTCCGAGTAGAACTCCTCCGGGGGCAGACGTGTGGGGAGGACCGTGTGCGCGAGGTCGAAGAGCTCGTAGCTCGGTGCGGTCAGGCGATCCTTCTCCGCCGTGAAGAGGTCGGTGCCGGGCAGCGGCGTGAGGACGGCGAAAAGCGGCAGGCGCAGGTGCAGCCGCCGCACGTACGCGGCGAGCGCCGCGAAGTCCGCGCGGTCGGCGGCGGGATCGACGATGAAGGAGGTCACGGGCTCGATGCCGAGCTGGCGCAGCACCTCGAGGGCGGCCTCGTTGTTCGCCACCGAGTTGTGCTTGTTCACGCCTTCCAGCGCGGCCTGGTCGGGCTTCTCGAAGCCGATGACGACGGTGGTGAGCCCGACCTCGCGCCAGGCGGCGAGGAGTTCGGGGTGGCGCACGATGGTGTCGCTGCGCGCCTGCATGTTGTAGTGCTTGCGGAGCCCGCGCTTGGTGACCAGTCGGGCGACCTGGCCCGCCCGTCGCGGGCTGGCCAGGAAGTTGTCGTCGGTGAAGAGGACGGTGTCCTCGGCCAGGCTCGCCAGCTCGTCCACCACGCGGGCCGCCGACTTGAAGCGGATGCGCCCACCGTAGAAGCGCCACACCGAGCAGAAGTTGCAGCGGTAGGGACAGCCACGTGCGGATTCCACAGAGGCGAGGGGATGCGCCAGCGCCGCGTAGTAGTGCCGCCTCCAGGGAACCGTGAGCATGCGCGCCGGATGCGGCAGCGCATCGAGGTCGCGCAGGAGCGGCCGCAGCGGCGTCGTGACCTGGCCGTCGGGCGTGTTCAGTACGAGCCCCGGCACGCGCGTGGGGTCACCGCCGGAGGCCAGGCAGTCGACGAGCTCGCGCAACGTCGTCTCACCTTCACCGACGACGATCGCGTCGATCGCCGGGTCGCTGGCATCGGCAGGGCGGAGTGAGACGTGGTGCCCGCCCACCACGACGAACGTCCGTGGGTCGTGTGCCTTCACGGTGCGCGCGATCTCGAGCGTGCGGGGCAGATCGATGGTGAACGTGGACGTGATGCCGACCACGTCCGGCCGCACGTCGTCGAGCACGTGGGCCAGATCGCCGGGCCGCACCCGCAGGTCGAGCAGCGCCACGTCGTGGGCGTCGACGAGTGCCCCGGCGAGCATCTCCAGTCCGAGCGGCTCGACCCGCGCGAGTTGCTGCAGGCCGATTGTGTGGTTCTGGTCGGGTTGCACGAGCAGGATGCGCATGAGAACCCCCGGATGTCGTCGCTACGAAACTCCGGACGATGCCGCCACCGCAACGGCGCCTGGCGCCCAGTTCCGGCCTGTCGCGCGTGCCGCCACCGCAACGGCGGCTGGCGCCCAGTTCCGGCCTGTCGTGCACATGGCCTTCCGGTCGGTCTCGACCGCGACCGGCGCGAGGGTCGCGCCATCGAGCGGTCCGGGCGGCAGCGCTGCGCTCGGCCGCAGCGGCGCGCACCACGGCGCCGGTGCGTTCAGCGGAGCGCCTCCGTCACAGGCTCGAGCCCGACGTCCGATGCCGGGACGCCGCGCTGCGCGGTGGCCAGGATGATGTCCGCGGTGCGCTCGTAGCCGAGCGCACCGGTGTTGAGCTGGAGCGTGTACTGCAGCGGGTCGCGCCAGTCGACGCCATACACCTGGTGGAGGTACGCCGCTCGGTTGGTGTCGATCTCGTGCATGCGACGGCGCGCCACCGACTCGGTCACGACCTCCCGTCCCATGATGGTCTCGGTCCGGATCGCGTCGTCTGCGTACAGGAAGACGTGCGTGACGTCACGCTGGTCCCTCAGTACGACCGAGCCGCCGCGCCCGACGATCACCGCGTTGCCGGCGCGGGCGACCTCCAGGATGACCTTGCTGGTGAGCTCGAGGATCGCGAGCCGCGGGTCGTATGAGGGATCGGGGTAGGGAACCTCCCAGACCATCCCGGCAGCTGCCGCAAGGGGCCCGAACGAGGCGATGACTCTCGCCAGCAGCCGCGATGGATGCTCGTCCTCGGCCTCGACGACCGACGGCGCAAGGCTGGCGCGCTGGGCGACTTCGGCGATGAGCTGTTTGTCGACGAACTCCGCGCCGAGCCGCTCCGCGACGATCCGACCGACGCTCGAGCCGCCTGCGCCGTACTGGCGCGCGATGGTGATGACCGGCATGTCCACTTACTCCAAACAAACCGATTATACGCTTGTTCGGAGTGTTCAATGGCCGAATGTTCCGCCCGACCCGGACTGCGCCAAGCTTGGAAGTGCGATCAGGCGCGCGGGCAGCGGCGGTCGGCGACGCGCCCGCGCCACCCGGATCCCGGCGCTGCTCAGCGGGCAGCTGGCGCGTGCCTCCTTGCGATGTCTCCGATGATCGCGGCGAGCTCGCGTGGCCGCGACCACATCGGCCAGTGGCTCGTCGGCAGATCCACCCAGGTCACGGCACGCAGTTCGGCGAGGCCGCCGAGCCACGCCACGTCGTGCTCACTCGCGTAGGCCTTGTACTGCTCTGACGTGAACCCGGTGCAGATGATCGTGCTGGGGATGTCGCGGCGCCCGTCGTTCGTGAGCACCGCACCTTCGCGGAGCAGGCCACCCGGCTCGGGCACCGCCCGCCGCCGGAAGGTCTCCTTCTGATCTTCGCTGAGCCCGTCGAGGTTTTCCTCCCGCTCGATGTCGGCCCAGACCATCGGTTTGTCGACATCCTCGAACCTGGGATCGAGTGTGCCCACCCCGGGCGCGGTGTCGACGTAGACCATGGCCGCAATCCGCTCCGGGACGCGGTCGCTTGCTGCATACCCGCTGAAGCCGGCTGCACTGTGGACTGCGAGCACGACCGGGGCGTCGGCAGCCGTGACCGCGTTGCAGATCGCGTCGACGTGGTCGGCGAAGGTGATCCGGGACCGGTCCGTCTCGACCGACTCGAGGCCGGGGAGCGTGATTGCCCTGACGTCGTGGCCGTCGGCGCGGAGCGCGTCGGCGACCGCATCCCATGCCCATGCGCCGAGCCAGAACCCGGGAACCAGGACGATCGGTGCGCTCGACATCGCTTCACCTCGCTGCGTGCATTCTCTTGCGTGCCCGTCCGGCCAGCGCGGTCACGGATCCGCCGCAATCATCCACGACCGCCGAAAGGCCAGACGGCGAACCTGCGCCAGCCCGTCCACCGGCCGGGCCGCCACGTGATGGTGCGGCACAAAAGCTGACAACCACCGGCAGGTATCCTCGCGCGCCGCGGTGCACCCGGTGCGCGCCGCGGTGCACCCGGCTCGGAGGTGCGCCGCCGCGTTGACCCCGGCGTGGGCGCCGATCCGCAGCGGACCTTTGCAGGTGCGCTGCCGCGTGGGCGCCGATCCGCAGCGGACCGGAAGGATCGCCGGCTGCATGACCTCTGGCACGTGATTACATCAGCCTGTACTGACACAGTAATCGCTGAGATGTACTCGCAGGCAAGTGCTTCCTTCCGTTCGCTCCCGAGGACCGCCATGCGTGCTGAACTCCCCGTCGTCCAGTCACCCCGGCTCGATCTCCCGTCCCCTGACGTGGACGAGGGCGTCGCCGCGGCGGCGCTCATCGCGGATCGCAGCAGGGCCGGTATCCTGCGGCTGCTCGAGGATGGACCCCACTGCGTGTGCGAGATGGCCGCGGCACTGGGTGAGCGCCAGAACAACGTTTCGAACCATCTCGCCCGCCTGCGACAGGCCGGCCTCGTGCGACCGATCCAGCACCAGGGCGACGCTCGTTGGGTCTTCTACGAGCGCGACGAGGCAGCCTGCGTGCGGGCACTCACCGCCCTTCGCGGGATCCTCGAGCCGCCCGCATGACCACGCTCTCCCTGACGCGGGGTCGGCGGCCGCCACTCTGGCTCACGGTGACGGTGAGCGTCGTTGCCTGGAGCATCGCCTGGTTCGCCGAGACGCCGCTTGCCGACTGGCTGAGCTACGACCTCCTGCAACTGGGTCGCGACACGCACCTGGGCGGGGCGGTGGACTTCTTCCTCGCCGACGTGCCGAAGGTGTTCCTGCTCCTCCTCGGCGTCGTGACGGTCGTCACGCTCGTTCGGGGCTTCTTCTCGCCCGAGCGCGTGCGGGCGGCGCTGGCGGGCCGGGGCCTCCTGGCAGGGAGCGTGGGGGCCGCCGCGTTCGGCATCGTCACGCCCTTCTGCTCGTGCTCGGCCGTGCCGCTCTTCATCGGCTTCGTCGAGGCCGGCATCCCGCTCGGCGTGACGTTCGCCTTCCTCATCAGCTCGCCGATGGTGAACGAGGTGGCGCTCGTGCTCCTGTGGGGGCTCTTCGGACCGGGCATCGCCCTCGTGTACATGGCCGCCGGGCTCGTCGTGGCGATCGCGGGCGGTCTCGTCATCGGGCGCCTGCACCTCGAGCGCTTCGTCGAGGACTACGTCTGGCAGATCCAGGGGCAGACGAGCGCAGGCATCGAGATCCGCCTGACCTGGGCCGAGCGCCTCTCCGACGCCTGGCGCTACACGCGGGACCTCGTCTGGAAGATCACTCCGTACCTGCTCGTGGGGATCGGCGTCGGGGCGCTGATCCACGGTTACGCCCCCACGGATCTCGTCGCCGAGATCGGCGGGCGCTCGAATCCGTTGGCCGTGCCCCTCGTCGTCGTGGCGGCGATCCCGCTCTACTCGAACGCCGCGGGCACCATCCCGATCGTCCAGGCGCTCCTCGGCAAGGGACTGCCGCTGGGGACGACGCTCGCCTTCATGATGGCGATCACCGCGATCAGCCTGCCCGAGTTCGTGATCCTGCGCCGGGTGATGAAGCTGCCGCTGCTGGCGATCTTCGCCTCGACCGTGACGCTCGGCATCCTCGCCATCGGCTACCTCTTCAACTTCCTCATCGTGTGAACGGAAAGGAGCGCGGCATGATCCGCATCGAAGTCCTGGGCCCCGGCTGCCCCAACTGCCAGCGCGTGGAAGCGAACGCGCGCCAGGCGATCACGATGGCGGGGGTGGAAGCCGAGATCGTGAAGATCACCGACTATCGCGAGATCGCCCGCCACGGCATCCTCTCGACGCCCGGGCTCGTCATCGACGGGGTGATCCGAAGCTACGGACGCATCCCGTCGGCTGGCGACATCGCGGTCTGGCTGACGGAAGGATGAACGGGATGGACGACACCGAGATCCTCACGCAGGCGCTCTCCTTCCACGGCCATCGCTGCTGGGCCAGCACGGCAGGCGTGCGCCTCGGCCTCGCCGCGATGCGCGCGCTCGACGTCCCACGCGCGGGCGCGA
>JBJKRK010000362.1:0-8132 GCA_046704705.1 Candidatus Limnocylindrales bacterium
GTCTCGTCCCGCGCAGGGGCGCGCTTGCCGGCGCGTCCGCCGGCGGCTGCGGGCCGGGTGGCGCAACCGGTTGCGACGATTGCGCCGGCGGCTGCCGGCCGGGCAGCGTGACGGGAGTCGGCGACTCACCAGCGGTCGAGCGCCGTCGCAGGGGCGTCGCCCGGCGCCGGCCCGTGAGGCGACCGGGAAGCACGCTGGGTTGTGGTGAGGCGTGGCGGAGGATCTCCTGGGCGGCCGACCGATCGGTGACGAGCACGCGGACGATGCCGGTAGCGAGGGCCCCGCGGATCGAACTGGCCGCGCCCACGCCGCCCGCCACCGCGAGCACTCGCGGAACCGCCCGAAGCTGGTCCGGCGGCATGCCGACGACTCGCGCCGAGACCTCGGGCGCCACGAACCGCCCGCCGGCATCGAACGGATGCAACAGCAGCTCGCCTGTTGCTCTCTGTGCCGCGGCGGCCCGCGTGTCCGCGACCGGCAGGGCCGAAGGTTCGGTGGGAGCGCTCTGCGGCAGGTCTGCCGTCGCTCCGATCGTGCCCACGCCAATGATCGCGAGCGAGACACGCTCGAAGCGGCGTACCGTCGTCACGATCTCCGGCTCGCGCAACATCGCGCGGCGGACCATGGCGGACCCGACGACTGCCGGAGCATGGAGCAGGTGGCAGGCGCCACCCAGCTTCGCGGCGAGGACTCGCGCGATCTCGTCCGGAGCCTGCCCGTGCTCGAAGCGATCGGAGCTGCCGATGAGCTGGACCACGCTGACCGTGGGGTCGCCGTGTTGCGGCATCGCATCTGCGGCTGCCGCCAGGCACCCGCCGTAGCCGACGCCCACGACGTCCCCGGGGCGGATGAGGTCGGCCAGCACTTCGCCCGCCAGGCGCCCGAGGAGCGCGGTGCCGTCGGGGCCGGGCGCCGCAACCACGCACAGGTCGAGGTCGAAGCGCTCCGCGAGCTGTCGTGCCAGATCGCGATCCTGTGCCGGCGCGTCCCGGAACTCGATCCGCACGAGGCCCTGCTCGAGCGCCTGATCGAGCAAGCGCGCGACGCGAAACCGCGAGATCCCCAGGCGGCCGGCGATCTCGACCTTGCTCAGCTGCTGGGCGAAGAAGAGCCGTGCGACCTGGGCGGCCAGCCTGGTCGCCGCGGCCTCGCCGTCGGCCAGTGACCCCATGGCTCCATGCGCCACGCTGGCCGCACCGGCCTCGGCTGGTGCGGCGTTGGCTCCCGGCGCGCCCCCTGTGCGGGTGCGCCTGCTCATCTGAGACATAGAGCGCTCATCTGCGCGAAGGATAGCGCAGCAGTCGACAGGCAGCCCTGAAGATCGTCGTGCCGGTCCGTTGGTCCGCGGGCTGCGCGCGCGACGGTCCCGGAATCGCGAGAGGCCCCCGCCGAAGCGGGAGCCTCTCCACACTGTCCCGGTGAAGTCCTCGCCCATTGTGATGGACGAAGCTTCTGCCACGCCGCAAGGGCATCTATCACGCCGGCTGCACCGGCTACCCTAACCCAACCTACCCATGACCTTGCGCTTGGGGCAGTTCGCTGACGAGCAGCACGGCACAGTCTATCTGGAGCCTTCCCCGGCCTCAAGGGTTTCGTCTGAAGGCATTGTTAATATTCCGCAACCTGCGCTCCGATTGCGGTGTCGCGCCTCGGCAGCACCTCGGCAGCACCCCCACCGAGGGTGTGCGGCCCGAGGCCCTGTGGATCTCGGGGCCCTCGCGGGTCACGCCTCGTCGAGGGTGACCCGCAGCATCTTCACCTCCTCGCGGGGCCGATCCCCCGCCCCGGTCGGCACCGCTGCGATCGCGTCCACCACGTCCTGGCCATGCGTGACACGGCCGAAGATCGTGTAGTTCTTGGGCAACCGACCGCGGAGATCGGCCACGCACACGAACCACTGGCTGCCGTTCGTGTTGGGGCCGGCGTTGGCCATCGCGACGGCGTACCTGGCGTAGTCGAGGTTCGCGCCCGGCAGCTCATCAGGGAAGGTGTAGCCCGGTCCGCCACGCCCGGTGCCGGTCGGGTCGCCACCCTGGATGACGAAACCGGGGATGATCCGGTGGAAGATCACGCCATCGTAGAAGCCCTCACGGGCGAGCTTCTCGAAGTTCGCCACCGTGTTCGGGGCCGCGTCGCGCTCGAAGTCGATGGTGAAGCTTCCGTGGTTGGTTTCGACGGTCGCGGACATGCCGGCCTCCGTTCCTTGACTGGCGGCGCACCTGCCCTGCTGGTCAGGGGCGCCTGATCGTGACGCTGAGCATCGGCACCGGGTCGAGCGCCTGGTCGTCCTGCGGGCCGCCGCGGGGACCGCTCGCGATCCGGTCGACGACAGACATGCCCGCGACGACCCGCCCGAAGATCGTGTAGGCGCGGGGGAGCTGCGGCGCATCGGCCAGGACGATGAAGAACTGCGAGCCGTTGGTGTTGGGGCCCGCATTCGCCATGGCGACCGTCCCCCGCGTGTACGAGCCGGCGAATGGCTCATCCGGGAACGTGTAGCCCGGCCCGCCGGTCCCCAGGAGCGTGCGGTTGATGGCGCCGACGCGGCCGTATTGGCCGTCCCCTCCCTGGATGACGAACCCCGGGACGATGCGGTGGAACACCACCCCGTTGTAATAGCCGGCCCGCGCCAGGTTGATGAAGTTCTGTGTCGCGACGGGAGCGCTGCCGGTGAAGAGCTCGATCGTGATGGTGCCGTCGGGCGTCGCGATGACGGCCTGCGTTCCATCACTGATGGGTTGCGGTGGCGCGCTGGCGAGCGGTGTCGCGCTGGGCGGGTGCAGGACCAGCGGAGACGCAGGCGCATGGGCCGTGGCGGCCGCGCTGCTCGTCGCCGATGCGCCCGTGGTGGACGATCCCGCCGCGCAGGCCGAGGCGATCACGAGGCACCAGACCAGGCCGGCGAGCACACGACCCAGGCCGGAGGGCTCACCGCCGAGGCCCGCGAGCGCACGGCCCAGGCCGGCAAGCACGCGGCCAGGCGCGGCCGGACGTTTCCCGTGGGACGACGACGCCTTCATGCGGCCGCCCTGGCAGCCGCCGGATAGTCGAGCTGCCCTGAGATGAGCGCCTGGCCAAGGATCAACCCGTGGATGCCCGCCGCGCGCAGCGGCGCCAGCGCCGCCAGATCGGTGACCCCGCCGGCAACCAGGAACTCGGCGTCGTGGCTGGATGTCCAGCGTCCGAGCGCGGCGAGGTCGGGAGACGCCCCGCCATGAGAGACGACGAAGCGCTGCACGCCTGCGTCGACGAAACGGGCAATCAGGTCGTCGATCGTGGGCCGACTCGCGCCGCGCCAGGGGAACTCGCGCAACCGCTCCGGCCGTGCGTCGAGGCCCACCGCCAGCCAGCTCCCGGCGACGTCGAGGGAGGCGCGCAGCACCTCGAGGTCGTCAGCCACGACCGAGAGGGGCAGCACGACGCGCGTCGCACCGGCAGCGAAGGCGAGCCGGATCTGATCCGGGCCGTCCACGCCACCGGCCAGCTGGATCGGGACGGCGACTTCCGAGGCGATCCGACCGACCGATTCCAGGTTCGCCGGCATGCCCGCCCTTGCGCCGTCCAGGTCGACGAGGTGGATCAGGGGGGCGCCGAGGTCGACGAAATGGCGGGCGATGCGCTCCGGCCGGTCCGTCGGTGCGCCGCTTCCCGCGGCCGCGCCCGGCCAGAACACCAGCCGGGAACGCCCCTGCTCGAGATCCAGGCTCGGGATGACCAGCACGCTCAGGCGCTCGGGCATCCGGCGCGCGCCGGGGCGGGCCTCCAGGGCGTGTGCCCGCACCTCACGCGAGCGGCGTCGCCGGAACGGGTGTGGCCGGCAGCGGCGCCGCGCCTGATGCCGCCAACACCCGGCGGCACGCATGCACCGTGCGCTCGATGTCGCGCTCGTCGATGCCGTAGTGCGTGACCGCGCGAACCTGACCGTACGGGTAGTCCACCATCAGCACACCCTCAGACGCAAGCTCCGAGAGGAACCTCGCGCGCAGCTCGGCCGCGGCGCGTCTGGCCGCCCGGTCCTCGGGGGCCACCGCTCCGACCCGGAAGATCACGAAGTTCGTCCGGGCCCGTTCGGGGTCGAGCCCGCTGATCCCGGGCAGGCCGGCGAGTCCTTCCGCCAGGCGCCGGGCGTTGCGGTGGTCTTCGGCGAGCCGCTCGATCATGCCGTCGGAGCCATCGCGGAGGGCGACGAGACCTGCGGCGGCGAGCACGCCCACCTGGCGCATCCCCCCGCCGACGAGCTTGCGCGCCCGCCGGGCGCGCGCGATGAAGTCGCGACCACCGACGACGACCGAGCCGACCGGGCAGGCCAGGCCCTTGGAGAGGCAGAAGGTGGCCGAATCGGCAGGCGCGAGCAACTCGCTCGCGGGGCGCGCCAGCGCGACCGCGGCATTCCAGATCCGGGCGCCGTCCACGTGGAGCGGCACGCCGTGCGCGCGGGCAACTTCCGCGACCTGGGCGGTGTACTCGGGGGTGAGCGGCTGGCCCATGGAGTGCGCGTGCGTGTTCTCCAGGACGACGAGCGCCGACATCGGGAGATGCAGGTCCTCGGGATCCCGGAACGCCGCATCGAGATCGTCCAGCGACATGGTGCCGTCTGCCCGCCAGGGCACCGGGTTGGTCGAGGCGCCCAGCACCACCGCGTGGCCGGCGACCTCGTCCGCGATGGTGTGCGACTCGGCCGCGGCGATGATCTCGCCGCCGCGCGCGACGTGCGAGAGCTGGCACACCAGGTTGCCCATGGTTCCCGAGGCGACGAAGAGGCCGGCCTCCTTGCCGGTGAGCTCGGCAGCGCGTTCCTGCAGCGCGATCACGGTCGGGTCGTCGCCGAAGACGTCGTCGCCGACCTCCGCCTCGTACATGGCCTGTCGCATGGCCGGCGAGGGGTGGGTGACGGTATCGGAGCGCAGATCGATCAGGCGGTCGGACATGGTGAACGTCGAGTATAGGCGGGCCGGCTCGTTCCGGTCCCGACGTTCCGGTCCGGAGGCGACGCGGCCTGGCGGAAGGCCCCCGACTGCCGCGTGCGGTGGTCCCGGAGCGCCAGTGTCGAGCCGCATCCGTCACTGCGGCGCGGTGTCGCAGCTGCTAGACTCCGCCGGGCCAGGACCCGTGGTGTAGCGGCCAAACATGCCAGCCTGTCACGCTGGAGATCGCCGGTTCGAATCCGGTCGGGTCCGCCAGTTGCGCACCGTGCGCCCATCAGCCCCGCCCGTGGAGGTCGAATCGGCGCTGATGGTCGGGCGCGTCAAGTCTGTCGGCCGAGCCGAGCGGCGATGATCGAGCTCGTCGAGCTCGTCGAGCTTGTCGATCAAGCGGGGCGCCCCCTCGGGTCGGCGGAGAAGCTTCGTGCACATGAGCCGCCCGGGCTGCTGCACCGGGCGTTCTCCGTCTTCCTGGTCGACGGCGCCGGTCGAGTCATCCTGCAGCGGCGGGCGCTGCGGAAGTACCACTCGGGCGGACTGTGGAGCAACACGTGCTGCGGTCACCCCGCCCCCGGGGAAGACCCGCGCCGGGCCGCCAGCCGCCGCCTGGGGGAGGAACTCGGGCTCACGGTGGCTGCGGCGGAACTCGTGCCGGCAGGCACCGTGTCGTACTGGATCGCCGATCGCGTCTCCGGTCTTGTCGAGCGCGAGTTCGATCATCTCTTCGTCGGACGGGCCGACGATCGGCCGGTACCAAACCCGGACGAAGTCGCGGACATCGCCTCCGTGGAGCTCGAACGTCTCGTGGCGGCCGGCGGCGAGGAGCGCGCATCCGAGGAGCGCGCATACACGGCCTGGTTCGCCATCGTCCTCCGCGCGGTCCTGCCGAGGCTGTCGAGCGCACGTTGATCCGCGCCCCACCGGCGGTCCTGCTCGGTAGCTGCAGTACGCCTGTCAGGCCAGGCCCGCCCTCGGCTCAGGAGACTCCCGTGCGGTGCCGGGATGTGGCGAGGACAGGTTCTGCGGGGGTCCGGTCGGTCGCCGATGCCCCACGGGCCACGCGCTCGTCATCGGCCGGTGACTGCCCGGTCATGGCGAGCGCCGACGTGCCGCCGAGTGCGTCGAGGAGCGCCTCGCGGGCGCGCAGCCATCCCTCGTGCAGTGCGCACACCGGTCCGCCCGTGACGGCGGCACAGGGAATGCCGGTATGCAGGACACAGTCGTCCTCGCGAAGCGGCCCCTCGATCGCCGTGATGACCTGGAGTAGCGACGGCGGCGTGGCAGGGAAGGCGTACCGATACCCGCCGCCCGGACCGTACGTCGAGTGGATCCAGCCGGCGTGCACGAGCGGCGCCAGCACCTGGCTGAGGAAGCCGGACGTCGTCCCGATGGTCGTCGCGAGCTCGTCGCTCGTCCGGCTGGTCGGCGCCGCGGCGAGCGTCCGGAGAGCCTGAATGGCGAGGTCGCTCTTGCGGGTGATCTCAAGTCTCACACTCGAAGGCTAGGCGACCTCCTGTTCGGGCCAGGAGGCCCGGCCGGCCTGATCGAGGCCCCATATGGCGACCCCAGGATGGGCGCAATGGCCGGCGCTGGCGCCCATATGGACTGGCCCGAAGCAGGATTCCAGACGGCACGCCGAGTCGTCGGCGGCACGGGCCGGCACCGATCGTGCTCGATCGCTCGCGCCCCCCTGAGCCGGCTTCAGTGATGCGGGGCTAGCTCAGGATATTTGTCATCTTTTGAATGGTTCGAAAGCCCTGGAGGGCCCGGGACATCTCCGCTGAACAGCACGAACCGGACGACGAACGACCCCTGCGAAGTTGCCACTATCGGCCCAGGGCTCCCGGATCGACCGCCCTACACCAGGAAGGGCCAACGGCGCAGCCTTGATGTGCGGGACGCCACCAGGGTAGGCCGCGAGGACTGTTGCTCAGGCGTCGCCGCGGGTGACGAAAGGAGCAGCACATGCTCGATAGACAACCAACTCCAAGCGAGGACGACATCGGGCCGATCCAACGGCTCCCCTGGCTGACGGCACGGCGCGCGGTGTTCTTCGTGATCGGCTGGCTCGTCCTCTTCTCGCTGGGCAGCCTCTTCATCGCGAACCCGTTCGATTCGGAGCCAAGCGCGGGTGCGGACCCCGTCTTCTGGCACGTGATGTACCTTCACGGCCTCCTGATCGGGATGGTCGGGCTGCTCGCGCTCCTCGCCTGCGGGATTCTTCAGCTGCGCTCCCACCACACGCGCGCCTGGATCGTGGGGGGCGTCGTGTTCGCCACGGTCGTCACCGCGATCGGCGGCATCTTCGACCGCCAGATCCCCGGTGCCGAGGTCGCGATGTGGGTGCAGATCTTCGGCTTCTTCGCCCTCGACGAGATCCTCATCGTGCTGCTCGCGGGGATGATCGGCGAGTGGCGCGCGCGGGCGCCGCAGGGGCGCACGCTGCCGTTCGTGGCCGCCTTCCTCGGTGCCGGCTCGATGCTCGTGGCCGCGATCATGGGGCACCTGGCGGGGTGGATCCTGGAGTTCGGCAACTTCCCCTCTGTCATCGGCTCGTACGCCAACCTCATCGGCGTGAAGCTGAGTGACTTCGACGCCAACCTCGTGGGCTCGCACTCGCATGACATGGTCGTGGGAGTGATGGCCGTGTCGGTCTCCATCGCCGCGGTGCAGTTCGGCTACCGGCACCTGGAGGGAGCGTGGCGCACGGCGGCGCAGGTCGGGCTCGGGCTGGTCGGCGTGGGCACGATCCTGATGACCGTGATGTACGTGGTGATGGCCTTCACCGCCTGGGGGCCGCCCAACCTCTTCACCTCGGCGAACGGCGCGAACGGCATCGCCGGTGACGACATCGTGACCGGGCTCTTCGTCATGCTGGGCGGCCTCGTCACGCTCGCCGCTGTGGTCGGTGGCTACGTGCAGGCGCACGGCACCGAGCATGCCCCGGTCCGCCTGGCGACGCTCTGGTCGTGGGTGCTCCTCTTCGCGACCGTGGTGATCGCGGGCTACGCGATCGAGGAGAACGAGGTGTTCTTCGGCGCCGGCGACACGGCCCCCGGTGCAGCGAATGACGCGGTGTTCACCTGGCTGCACCAGGACATCGGCCTGTTCCTGCTGCCGGCGCTCATCCTCGTCATGCTCGCGGTCGAGCGCTTCGTCGTCCCGCGTTTCCAGGGCTACATCGCCTGGGCCACTGCGATCGGCACGACG
>JBJKRK010000363.1:0-10271 GCA_046704705.1 Candidatus Limnocylindrales bacterium
GTGGTGGGCTCGATCGCGCCCTGGAACTACCCATTGCAGATGGCCGGGTGGAAGGTGCTGCCGGCGATCGCGGCGGGGAATACCGTGGTGCTGAAACCGGCCTCGCTCACCCCGCTCACCGCGCTCCGCCTGGCCGAGCTCGCCACCGAAGCGGGGCTCCCGGCGGGCGTCTTCAACGTCGTCACCGGCCCCGGCGAGATCCTCGGGCCGGCGCTCGTCGCACACCCCGAGGTCGACATGGTGTCGCTCACGGGCGACACGCGTACGGGCGTCGAGATCATGCGCCACGCCGCCGCTGGCCTGAAGCGGGTCCATCTCGAGCTCGGCGGGAAGGCGCCCTTCGTCGTCTTCGCCGACGCCGACCTCGAGGCCGCCGCGAACGGCGCGATCGCGGGCGGCTGCATCAACGTCGGCCAGGACTGCACCGCCGCCACGCGCATCTATGTCGAGCGGTCGGCCTACGCGCGCTTCCGGGAGATCCTCCTCGATCGGGTCGCGACGGTCCGGGTGGGCGATCCCTTCGACGAGACGACGGACCTGGGGCCCCTGATCAGCCTCGCCCAGCGCGACCGGGTGGCGGGCTTCGTCGAGCGTGCACGGGCCGCCGGGGCGCGGGTCCTGGCAGGGGGCGCACCGCCGGCCGATCCCGCGCTCGCCGACGGTGCGTACTACCTCCCCACCGTCGTCGAGGGCGCGGCGCAGGACGCCGAGATCACGCAGCGCGAGGTGTTCGGCCCCGTGCTCGTGCTGCTCCCGTTTGACGACGAAGCCGACGCCGTGGCGAAGTCGAACGACGTCGACTACGGCCTGGCCGCCTCGGTCTGGACCTCGAACGTCCAGCGGGCGCTGCGCCTCGCGCGCGACCTCCACTTCGGGACGGTCTGGGTGAACGAGCACATCCCGATCACCTCCGAGATGCCGCACGGCGGGTTCAAGCACTCCGGCACCGGCAAGGACATGAGCCAGTACAGCTTCGACGAGTACACCATCGTGAAGCACGTGGCGCTCGAGCTCACCGGCGAGCCGCGCAAGCCCTGGCACGAGATCGTCTGGCGCGGGCGGTAGGCGCAGGCGCAGCGGCGGAGGGCAAGCGCCTCGCGAGCCCCATCCGATTGTCGGTCGCGACCCCCCCGGGCGACGGTCAGGGGAATGCGGGAAGGACCTCGTCCGCGAGCAGCTGCATCTGTTCCTCCCAGCGGCCGAACGAGAGCCGGCAGTCGAACACCAGTTGCTCCACGCCCGCCGCTTCGAGCCTCCGGCACTGCCCGACGACATCCTCCGGCGTTCCCCAGAGCAGCAGTCCTTCGAGGTCGTCGAGCGTGCTGAACTGTCCCGATTTCGGGGAAACCCAGTAGCGGGCCGCGTTCGCCGTCCTGTACAGCGGCGCGAGATCGACGTCCCGCAGGGCGGCGGCGCGGTTCCGCGCGATCGACGTTGCCGGCACGGTCCCGACCACGGGCCGTGGCCGCCCGTATTCACGCGCCGTCTCAGCCAGCGTGGCGACACGACGCTCGAGCGTGGCGAGCGAGATCCTTCCGGGCAGCCAGCCCTCGCACAGTTCACCAGCCACGCGGGCCGCCCGAGGCGTGTTGCCGCAGTACCAGAACGGAACCGTTCCACCCGCAGGGCGAGGCCGGATTGCCACCTCGTCGAACCGGTACGCGGCATCCGACCACGAGAACGCCTCGCCCGTCCATGCCCGGCGCATGATCGCCATGGAGGACAGCACGAGGTCGAGGCGGGAGGCCCCGCCGAGACCGATGACCTCGAACTCGCGGTCCGTCGAGCCGCCGCCGACCCCCAGAACGACTCGAGGTCCGACGAGCTGCGTCAGCGTCGCCACCGTGGAGGCAGCGATGAGCGGGTGGCGGAGGGGAACCAGCGCGGCGGTTCCAAGACGCAGTCGGCTCGTCGACGCCCCGACCGCCGCCAGCACGGTCAAGGCCTCCAGGAAGTCGGGCTCCCCCTCACCACCCGCCCGACCCGGCGTGAGGAACAGATGGTCGCGGACCCACACGGAATCGAACCCCAGCGCCTCCGCCCGCACCGCTCCGGCCAGGATCCTGCCAGGATCGACGTGCGGTCCGAAATGCGGCAACAGCAGGCCGAACTTCACGGCTGCGCCACGCTGCCCCGCACCATGACGCCTGGCACCGGCAGGCTCACGGCAGCAGGGTGAACTCCATGGGCAGGGCGCCTTCCCAGCGCAGCCGCCCCGCCGCCTCACGGAACCCGTCCCAGTCCCCACGCATCCTGGCGAGCGGTATGAGTTCGAGGCCGCCCCCGGTCACGGCACTCCGCATGATCGTCGGCTCCCTGAACGGCACCCGGATCCCCGAGACTCCCGGTTTTGGAAGGTAGTAGACGTACCCTGGATACAGGACGGACTGTCCGGTCGCGCCTTCCTCGGCCGCCAGCTGGAGCGGGGTCTCCCCCTGCGCGCCGCCCGCCTCGTTCCAGAAGCGCACCAGCGGTCCGCTCGAGTGGGTGTTCGTCGCGACGCCGGTCAGGGGCAGCTTCGCTGCAAAGGCGGCGCAGAGGCCGGGGCGCTCCGCCTCCAGCAGGTCGGCAATGGCCTCCGCTCCCGCCAGGCGCATCCGGATCCTCGTGCGCAGCGTCTCCGCCGGCGGGTCCGCGGCCGCGTCCTCCCGCACCGGTCCCGCGCGCAGCTCTGTCACTCCCGTGAACTGGACGGACCGGCACGCGTCGGCAAACTCGGTGAGATCGCCCATGATGTCGGCCACCGGGATCGCGGGCAACAGGGTTGCTGCCTCCTGCAGCCGACCCTGTCCGTAGCAGACCGCGAGCGACCCGGATATGGGCTCGAGGTACAGGCGCCCCGCCGCCTGGTAGGGCTCGCTCCGGTCCGAGCAGCCGGCCCCCAGGGGGATCACGCGCTCGACGCTGCGGAGGAACGCCCCGCTCCACTCTTCCTGCAGGAGGTGGACGGCGAGCGGCAGGGCTGCCTTCAGCAGGTCGACCGAAACCGGAGCGCGATGTTCCAGGAGCCGCGCGCGGTACCGTCTCCCGCCGAGCTGCAGGCTGATGTCGGTCATCGGAGTGTCAGTCGACCCGCTCGATGCGGACCGCGCGGGGACCTTCGTAGATGATCTTCATGCTCGTCTCCAGGAATTCCTCGAGGTTCTCGTCGATCCGTCCGATGAGGCTGACCTGGCGCGGCAGGCAGAAGGGTCCCAGCCACCGCGCATCGCCATACGCGATGCCGAGCTTCTGCATCCGTGGGTAGAAGATGACATCGCCTGCGGCCAGGCGATCGGCGACGTTCTCGACGTCGGGGGTATCCGGCATCACCGCGTAGTCCCCCTCGGTGCGCCAGGCTCGCCCGGACCACTGCGTCGGGATCGTGCGGTCGGAGATGGGCAGCAGACTCCACAGGCGCCCGATGGTCTGGGGTGCTTCTCCCTCGTACAACGTGGCCCCGACAACGACGTCGTCGAGCGTGATCCTCAATCGCCTCATCCCGAACCTCGAACTGCGCTCCGCTGCTCGTCGCCGGGGCGAGGTGCGGATCTCCTCGCCCCGAGAAGGCATCGCTACTGGCTGCCGCCGCTCCAGGTGGCCCGGCCAACGACCCTCGCCAGCCCGGCCTGGACCACGCTCACGATCACGATGAGCAACAGGATCAGCGCAAGCGCGCGTGCAGAATCCAGGGTCTGCGATGCTTTCGCGAGCTGATACCCGAGGCCGGCCTCGGACGAGAGCATCTCGCCGAGGATGACGTTGATGAGCGCAAGCGCGGCACCGATCCGGATGCCTGACAGCACGAGGGGCGCGCTCGCCGGCAGCTTCACGATGTACTCGAGCTGCAGCGGGGTGGCGCCATAGGCCCGGCCGGTGCGGAGGTAGTTCTCGCGCACGCTGGCGAGACCGCGGAGGGTGTTGATCGCGACAGGAAAGAAGCCGGCCAATGCGGCGAAAAGGATCTTGGACCAGATGCCGACGCCGAACCACAGGATGAACACCGGGAACAGCAGCTCGACCGGCGCCATGTATCCCCAGTTGAGCATGGGGTCGACGGCGAGCGACCTCAGCCGCGATCGACTCGCGAAGAAGCCAACCAGGATCCCGGCGGCCGCCGAGAGGCCGAACGCCGTGAGGAACTCCACGATGGTCACACCCACGTTCGACCAGACCGCCGGGTCGACGACGACCACCGCGAACTGAGCGATCACGGCGCCGATGTTCGGCAGCACGATCGGCGAGACGCCGCCGGGTCCGACCTCGTACTGCCAGGCGGCAAGCCCGGCCAGCAGGGCGGCGAGTCGCAGTGCCCAGCTGAGCGCGTTGAAGCTCTTCACGCGCGCGCACCATCCGGGAGCTGCGGCGCGCGCCCGTTGGGGGAATCGGCGGCCCCGGCACCGGCCGGTCTGGTCGCGAGGAGCGAGAAGAGATGGGCCCGGAGCTGCTGGAACGAGTCCTGTGTCATGAACTCGAGCCCCCGCGGTCGCGGCTCCTGGACCGGGATCTCCTCGATGATCTGGCCGGGATGACTCGACATGACGATGACCCTGTCGCCCCAGTAGATGGCCTCCTCGAGGCTGTGCGTTACGAGCACGACGGACTTGGCTGTGGTGGTGAGGAGCTTCGACATCTCGACGCCCAGGAAGCGCCGCGACTGTTCGTCCACCGCACCGAACGGCTCGTCGAGGAGCAGCACCGAGGGCTCCATGCAGAGGGCCCGCGCGACGGCCACACGCTGCTGCATGCCTCCCGAGAGCTCGCCGGGGAAGGCGTCGAGATACGCACCCAGACCGACGAGCTCGAGGCAGCGGAGCGCCTGCTGACGGCGGGTCGCCTTCGGCACCCCCGCGAACCTCAGACCCAGCGCCACGTTCTCCGCCACGCTCTTCCACGGCAGCAACCCGTAGTCCTGGAACACGAATGCGGCCTGGCGGGGCATGGGCCGGGTGATGGCCGCTCCGTCGAACTGCACGGTGCCGTCCGTCGGTGCGATCAGGCCGCCGAGGCAGTGGAGCAGCGTGGACTTGCCGCAGCCGCTGGGACCGATGATGGCCACGAACTCGCCCTGGTCAACGCTGAGGCTGACGTCGGAGACCGCCAGCGTCGTGCGCCCCGAGGCCGACTCGTACCTGACCGTCAGGTGATCGACTACCAGCGCCACCGCACCATGCCCCCAGTCTGCCTATCCATTCGTGGCGCCTGCGCCGGTCGCCGAAGTCTCGGACTTTCTCCAGTCGACCCGCTGCTCCAGCCGGGTCCAGAGTGACCCCATGAGGATCGCGAGAAGCGCGACGGTGAGGGTGATGGCGAGGACGTGCCCGGCGCGAAAGAGCGACGTGTAGGTTTCGATCAGCTGCCCGATTCCTCCGTGCGATGCCCACAGCTCGGCGATGAGGACGCCGCCGAAGCCGTGCTTCACGCCCTGCCAGAGGGCAGCGAAGAGTCCGGGCAGGGAACCCGGCAGCGTGACGTCGGTGAACATGAAGCGCCTGTTCGCGCCGAACGCGCGGGCAACTTGCCGGTGCCGGTCCTCGACGAGGTCGATGCCACCGACGAAGTTCACCGCGACGTAGAAGAACGCGGAGAACGCGCCGAAGATCGACGCGGAAACACGACCGAGACCGAAGAGCAGCACGAAGAAGGGCACGAACACCGATTTCGGCACCGACAGCATGAACACCACCGGGCCCAGGTAGGCGTCGCGGAGAGGGCGTGAGAGGCTGACGAGCACACCAAACCCCAGCCCCGCGGCAGTGCCGAGGACGAATGCCGTCAGGAGTTCCTGCACGGTCTGCTCGAACGCGCCCCAGGCCTGCGCGCTCGTCGCCAGATCGACCCAGGCGGCCGCCACCCGTACCGGGGTTGCGACGAACAGCGGATCGATGAGCCCGAGCGTTGCCGCGACCTGCCAGACGACGACGAAGACGGCGAGGACGCCCAGCCGGACCAGGGCGGCCCTGCGCCGCAGGGACCGCTCGATGCCCGGACCACCGGTCACCCATTGCCAGAGCCGGGCCCCGGCGCCGGGACGCGGGCGGGACCGGGCGGCTGGCGCCTGCGCGGTCCCCGCCGAAGTCGGAGTCATCCCTGCTGGTCGCTACCAGACGCTCAGGGCAGATCCTTCCAGTACGTGTAGATCTTCGACATATCGACGGACTTCAGGTCCGGATTGGAGAGCTGCGCCGCAGCCGCGATCCCCTGCAGGTTCGCGGACGGGATTGCACCGTCGGTCGACAGGCAGCCCATCTCGTCGTTCAGCACGCTCGCCGTGGCGCTCGGGCTCTGGTGGTAGTCGTTGACCGCGATGGGCTGCGCGAGGGAGGGATCGGCTTTCAGTTTCGCCTGCGTCGCGAAGAGGCCCGTGAAGAAGGCCTTGATCGTGTCCGGATGCTGCTGGAGGAACTTGTTGCTGACCACGTACACGTCGCCGGCGGCGGTGATGTACGGGCTGACGCTGCCCAGATCCGTCGCAACGCCCTGCGCCTGGAGGTTCGCGCCCTCCAGGTCGTTCCAGATGAACGCGTCAATGGCGCCGCTCTTCAGTGCCGCAACGAGCTGCGGGAGGCCGCCAAGCTGCGTGACCTTGTACTGGCTCTTGGACCAGCCGAAGTGCTGCGCGACCTTCAGGGTTGCGAAGTAGCCCCCGGAGCCGAAGCCGCTCACGCCGAAGGTCTTCCCCTTGAGCTGGGAGACGCTCGTGATGTGCTCCTTGGCCGCGGCGATCACGACCTGGCCCCAGCAGAGGCTCTCTGCCCCGACGATCGTCGCCGGCAGGCCCTTGGTGATGTCGGCGACCGGCTTGTTGGGAGACTCGTCGACCATGTCCACAGCCCCGGTGGCGAGGAGGGGATCGGCGGTGGGCGACGTGGCGATGGTGAGGTTCACCGTGACGCCCGTGCCCTGCCAGGTGTTCAGGCCCTTGTCGGCGCCGAAGATGGCGACGCTCCCCAGGTTGAACGGTGTGACCATCGCGAGGCGCACGGTGTTCGTGGAGAGGGACGGTGCGGCGGCGCCGGCTGACGGAGCGGTTGACGCCGCCTGCGACTGCGCGGCCGTCGAGGGTGCCGGGGACGCGGGTGCCGCGGCCTGAGAAGCGGCAGGGGACGCGGTCGCCGCACTGGAGCTGCATCCCGCCACCAGCGTGAGGACGGCCCCCCCGAGGAGCAGGCGGTACAGCGCCGGGTGATGTGAACGGTAGCGACGTCCCACAGTTCCCGCGTGGGGCTGAGGCATCATCTTCTCCTCTCGGATCGGGCCAGCGACGCTATGCGCTAGCAAGAAGCTGTCTGGCGTGGCCTCCGGGGGACGCGCCGATGGGAAGATGTGCGGTAGTGTACAAGTGCATACCATCGTGTCAAGCGACCTCCGCGCCGGGTGCGGTGATGCGGACACCCGGCTCAGCGACCCGCCGGCGCAGGCATTTGGCCGCTGACGGAAAGGCGGGCGGGTGTATGCGCCCCGTCGCTTGCGCCGTCGCGTCCTGTCCCTTGCGCCGTCGCGTCGACCGCCAGGACGCCGATGCGGCGGTCCAGGCCGCTTTGCTCCGGCAGGCCCTTGCGCCGCGCCCCCCGCCGCGTGACGATCGGGGCACGATCGCAACGGGTGCCCCGCCTGGTCGCCCGGTCCGATCACACCCACGGATGCCCGGATGGACAATGGCCCGGCGGTCCTCGAGCTCGGTGTCCTGCTGCTCGCCGCTGTCGGCCTCGGGTGGGGGGCGCGCCGGCTCGGCCTCCCCGCCGTGGTGGGCTATCTTGCGCTCGGCGTGGCCGTATCGCCGTTCACGCCGGGCTTCGTGGCCGACCGCCGTCAGGTCCAGTTGCTCGCGGATGTCGGCGTCGTGCTGCTGCTGTTCGAGGTGGGGATCGAGGTCGACCTCGCGCGGCTGCGCCGCGAGCAGCGCTCACTCCTGTGGGCTGGCCCCGCGCAGGTGGCGCTCACCACCCTTGGGGCAGGCGCGGTGATCGCGATGACGGGGCTGGACTTGCTCGCCGCCGCCACGCTCGGATTGTGCGTCGCGTTCTCCTCGTCCGTCGTCGTCGTCAACATCACGCGGAGCCGCCGTCGCACGACCGACCGGGCCACCGAGGAGGCGCTGCTCGGCTGGAGCGTGCTGCAGGATGTGACGGGCGTGGTGCTCGCTGCCGGGCTCGTCGCCGTGCTCGACGCGGCTGCCCGGCCACTACCTCTCGCGCTGGCCGGGATCGGGGTGTTCGTCGTGATCGCGGCAGCGGTTGCCTGGATGGTCCCCCGGCTCGCCCTGCGGCTCCACGAGCAGCACGACCTCTTCCTCATTCTCTCGGTCGGGTCCGGGCTCGCGGTGGCGGGGCTCGGTTCCGTGGTCTTCGGCGTCCCGCTCGCGCTGGCTGCGTTCGTCGCAGGGCTCGCGATCACCGAAGGGCCCACGACCACCGAGATTCGCCGCCGCCTGCTGCCCTTTCGCGACGTGCTCGCGGTCATGTTCTTCGTGGGGATCGGCATGCTTCTCGACCCGGGTGACGTCGCCCGCGGTGCCCCGTGGTGCGTCCTCTTCCTCGCCCTCGTCGTCGTGACGAAGTGCGGCGTGTCGTACGTGCTCGCACGCCTGGCCGCCCTCGACGCCCGGCCGCTGCAGCTCGCGGTCGGCCTCGGCCAGATCGGCGAATTCAGCTTCGTCCTGGGCGCCACGCTCGTCGCGGCCCAGGCCATCGAGGGGTTCGTGTTCGTCGCGCTCGTCGCGTCAGTGGTGGTCTCGATCGTCGCGAGCGCGGTGCTGGTCCGGCTGGTCGGACCGACGGTGATGGCAGCCTAGACTGGGGGAACGAATGACGGAGCTTCGTCAGGATCCGACGACCCGGAACTGGGTGATCGTCGCCCCGGAGCGGGGCCTGCGGCCCCACGACGCGCGAGCTGGAGACGGCGTGGCGCGTGACGGCGACCGTGACGCGACGGCCAATACGGCGACCACCGCGCCCGCGTTGGGCGCGCTGCCTCCCGTGGTGGGCGCGACCCCTGCCGCGCAGGCCACGACGCCTGCCGCGGGCGGCGCGACCCCTGCCGCGCAGGCCACCTGCCCCTTCTGCCCGGGCAACGAGGCGATGACGCCGCCCGAGATCTGGCGATCCGGAACGCCGCAGGTCTGGCGGATCCGCGTCGTGCCGAACAAGTACCCCGCGCTCGCCCCGGATGGGGGGCTCCAGCGGGTGCATCGGGCCGGCCTGGTCAGCATGGCCGGGCACGGGCACCACGAGTTGATCGTCGAGTCGCCCCGGCATGACTGGGACCTGGCGACGGGGTCGGCGGCCGAGGTGGCGGAGATCCTGCTGGCGTACCGGCTGCGGTACGAGGCGCTGCGCGCCCGCGGGGACAGCGCGCTCGTGGTGCTGTTCCGGAACCACGGGTCCGGCTCGGGCACGTCCCTGGACCATCCGCATTCCCAGGTGCTGGCCACGCCGGTCGTGCCGCTCCTGGTGCGGCGCCGCTTCGATGTGGCGCGGCAGCACTTCGACGACATGGGCACGTGCCTGTACGAGGAGCTCGCGCAGCGCGAGGTGAACGAGGGCGCCCGCATCGTCGACCTGGACGCGGACTTCGTCGCCTTCGTGCCCTTCGCCGCCTCGGCGCCATACGAGACATGGATCATGCCCCGAACCCGACAGGCCTCATTCGGCGCAACGAGCGACGACCAGCTCGGGGCGCTGGCCCGCCTTCTGCGGCGCGTCCTGTCGGCCCTCCGCCGGGTCGCCGAGGATCCGCCCTACAACCTCGTGATCCACAGTGCGCCCGCGGGCGACGAGCGCAGCCGGTACTTCCTCTGGCACATGCAGGTCATGCCGCGCCTGTCCACCGCGGCGGGGTTCGAACTCGCGACGGGGATTCCCATCAACCCGTCGGCACCCGAGGAGACGGCGGCCCGGCTGCGCGCCGGCGTCGCGGCGGAAGGGAGGGATTGACCGTGCTACGGCTCGTGGATGTCGGCCTGCGCTCGATCGACGCGTACCGGGGCGTGGCGGCTGACGCATTGCTCGATGAGCTGGCCGTGCTCGCCCAGCGGCTGCGGGGAGCCCGGGTGCTCCACCTGAACGCGACACCGTACGGCGGCGGAGTTTCGGAGCTGCTGCGCTCGGTCGTGCCGCTGCTCAACGACCTGGGAATCCACGCCGAGTGGCGCATCATCAGCGGAGACGAGCGGTTCTTCGATGCCACGAAGCAGCTCCACAACGCGCTGCAGGGGGCGGCGGTCAGCCTGACCGAAACACAGCGCAGCACGTTCCTGGCCAACTCGGAGCACAACGCCGCGGAGATGGAGT
>JBJKRK010000364.1:0-8630 GCA_046704705.1 Candidatus Limnocylindrales bacterium
GCGCCGCGCTCGTGCCGCCGCCCGGTGGGGCGTTCACCACGCTCACGCTGGCCTGGCCCTGCGCGGCGGTGAGGCTGGCCGGGACGAGCGCGCGCAACTGCGTCGGCGAGACGTACGTCGTGGCGAGGGGCGTGCCGTTCCACTGCGCGGTGGAGACACCCGGCGCGAAGTTCGCCCCCTGCAGCGTGAGGGTGAGCTCGGGGCCGCCCGCCGGCGCGCTCGAGGGGCTCACCGCGCTCAGGATGGGCGGCGGGTTGGGGGGCGTCGTGTCGACGAAGGCCGCCCGGAGCGCGTTCTGCAGATCGGGGAGCGCGCCGTCATACCCCAGCGCCCAGATGCCCGCACCGCGCAGGTTCGACTGGTTGATCAGCTGGTACTTCGCGGCGAGGCTCTGCGCGTCGTCGTAGTAGACCTCGCGCCACGTCATGGGGCACGTGGCGCAGTTCTGTCGCTGGTAGGCGAACCAGGCGGTCTGCTCGAGCGGGTCGTACTGGCGCCCGTACTGCGCCGCCAGGCCGACGGCGGTGTCGTAGTAGACGGCCACGCAGTAGCCGTAGGTGGACCCCTGCGGCTGCGTCGCGGCGTCGAGCGCGTTGCTCACCGTCGACCAGGCGTAGCCGTAGAAGGGGAGGCCGAGGATGACCTTGTCGGGGGTCGTGAGGCCGAGGTACGTCGAGACCGTGTCGGTCAGGTCGATCCGGGTCGGGTTGACCAGCGGATCCGTCGAGCCAGCCGTCCCGGAGCTGCACGAGCGGTAGTCGTACCCCATGACGAAGACCGCGTCGGCGGCCCCGGGCGCGGTGAGCGCCGTGATGTCGTAGCTGGAGGGGTCGCCGGTCGCGTCGAAGGTCAGCTGGTAGCCCGGTTGCAGCGCGTCGAGGGCCACGCGGAGCTGCTGCACGAACGCGACGTAGTTCGGCCCCTGGCCCGGCGGGATCGGTTCGAAGTCGAGGTTGACCCCGTCGGCGCCGCGGTTGCGGACCGCGGCCGCGATCTGGGTGGCGAGGTTCTGCCGCGCCGTGGGGCTCGAGAGCAACGCCGTCGTGGTCGCCCGCTGGCTGGTCGTCCAGCTGAACCGCTCCACGGTGAGCACGACGCGTGTCCCCGCTGCATGCGCCTGGTTGATGATGTTCGTCATCTGGGCGCTGGTCCAGCCCGCCCAGCCGACGTCGGGCTGCCCATCCGACCCCTGCGTGATCAGGTTCCCGTTGCCGTCACTCACCACGGCGAAGTACGCGATCGTGGACAGCAGCGAGTAGTTGAGGGTGAGCGCGGGATCCGTGAGCTCCCAGTACGGGAGGAAGCCGAAGATCTCGCGCTTCAGGCCGCCCGGAGCCACCTGCGCCTGGAGCGCCATGCCCGGGATTGCCGCTGGCCCCTGGAAGCCGGTCGTGCCGGTCGTGAGGGAAGCCCGCGGGGCGGCCGTCGGCTGCGGCGCGTCGGCCGGGTACAGCAGCTCGGCGCCGCTCGTCCGGCCGGGCGGAAGCTGGCGCGGCGCGCTTCCATCGACCGGCCACCCGTCGCCTGTGCGCGGACGGAAGGGCACGGTCACGGCTGCGCCGGCCGTGAACGCGATCCGGTCGCCGGCGTGCGCCATCGCCTGCTGATACTGGATGCCGGGCTCGAGCGCGGCGGATGCGACAACGCCTTCGTGCGCCGCCGGGCTCGCCGCAACGGCACCTGCGCTGGCCCCCAGGCTCAGAATGCCGGCAAGCAGGACCGCCAGGGGGGACAGGGCGTGGAGGCGGCGTGGGAGCAAGCGGACCTCCCTCAGCGGAGTCGACGTGGCTCGCCCTGGTCTCCCGGGCGAGGGCGGTCGGCCTGAGCCGGCGAGAGGCGCAGGGCACATACGCACCCCGGACCAGTCCCGAACAACCCGCGCCACCTTACAGTCGCCAGCACGACCCGGTCAACCGGCCGAATGTCCTGACCCGCCTGGAATGTCCTGACCCCCCGGGAAGGACGCGACCATCTGGCATGTCCGACCGGGCCCGGAAGGACGCGACCCGCCTGGAATGACGCAACCGGCCTGGAATGTCCGACCGGGCCCGTGGATGCCTCCTCCCGGTTCCCGCGCCGACCTCCGCGGGCGGGTCAGCGCACGTCGAGGCGCTGCGCGGCCGTCCAGGTCGAGTTGGCGTTGGTCGATGTCGGCCGGGCGATCGCGCGGATGTACCACAGCCCGTGCGTGGAGAGGTGCAGGGCGAGCGTAGCCGTCCCTGTCCCGTCCTCGCGTACGGATCGGGTGAGAACCGTCCGCCAGTGCCCACTGCTCAGCCGCGCCACCACGAACGTCACCACACCCGGAACCTGACCCGGCGCCGGCCGCACAGAGGCGGAGAAGGTTGTGGTCGACCCGGCGGCCATCGCGATCGCCTGGCCCGGAGCCGACGGCTGGAGCTCGACGACCTGGCGCACGAGCACACGCACGACGGGACTCGCCCCGGCCGGCTGACCCGGCACGCGCTCCGATTCCACACGGTATTCGGTATTGGCTGGCGGGTTCACCGGGAGCGACGCCTGACCCTCCGGGCCGACCGTCATGCGGGCCAGGTCGGTCCAGGAGGTGGAGCCCGCCGGACGCTGCTGGAACACGACGATCTGCCCGTCGACGGACGGGTCGACCTGTGCGGTGAGCAGGCTTGCCGCGCCCGCCACGATCACATGGGGATTCGCCCACAGGCGCGGGGCGGCGGCGACCATGCCCGGCACGGTCGGTCCGCTGCCGGGAGCCGTGACGGCGCTTGTCGGCGTGACGGCGCCCGTCGGGACCAGGCCGGCGGACGCGGGCTGCGCGGTGGCACCCGCTCCCGACACGACGCTGCTCGTCAGCGTGTCCAGATAGCCCGCCACCGAGCGGAAGTAGGCGCCCGGCGCCTCAGGGTCCAGGAAATCGGTCGTGCCGGGCGTGCGTACGGAGTCGAACCGAATGGGGTCGGTGCCGTTGTAGCCGACCGACATGAACAGCTGCTCGAGCGTCTGTGCCGGGCCGAACAGCCCGGCCAGGATGTCGGCGCCGTCCTGGTGACCCAGCGCGAAGACGCCCGACGCCCCGGCCGCGAGGAAGCCTGCCGCGAAGTTGTCGGCGCGCTCCCTGGCGACGTCGACCGTGGGGTCCGGGTAGCCGGGCTCACTGTTGCCGCTCGCGTAGCAGAGGTGGTTGAGGATCACGACCGCGTGGGGGGCGAGGTGGAAGTCCGCGGCGACGTACTTCTCGCCGTAGTACTGCACCGAGTTCTCGCCATCCCCGGCCGCCGGGTCGAGTCCGAGCCCGTCCTGCCGGTCAGTCATGAGCCTGGAGGTATACGGTGACGGATAGCCGTTGCCGTGCCCGATGTAGACGAACACGTTCGCGCCCTCGGCCGCCTTCACCACGTTGGACCACGTGGCGTCCGGGTAGAAGACCCGGCGCACCTCCGCACCGAACGCCTCGGCGCGCTGCGCGATCTCCTCGCCCCAGCTCATGAAGCGGCTCGTGTCGCTGCCCGTCGGCCCCACCACGACCGTGACGATGGCGCGCGCGGATGTCGAGGTGGCTGCCCGGACTGCGGCCGGCTCGATCGCGGAGGGCACGAAGGCGAGGCTCGCCGCCAGCAGGATTGCGGCGAGGACGAATGCTGGTCGGGCGCGTCTCTGCACAGGTCGTCTCCGTTCGGTTCGGGTCGTGCGTGGCAGGCCGTGGCCGGCCACGTTCGTGCGACCCAATGCCGGCAGTCGCACGCGGTACGCCCCAGAGGGTCGCAACTGACGGCGGCTCCGACCATCCCAAGATGGTCCCGGGGGCCGCTGGTCCGATGGGACCTGTGGCACCATCGAGCGGACGCACGGCGCGACATCGCCGCGGCCGCGACATCGCCCACCGAGAGGTGATCGGTTGCACGGCTCGCGACGGTGCGCAGGGCCGAGGCGGCGGACGGCGCCGACGCGGCGGCACGCAACGCGTGGCGGTGCGCAGGGACGAGGCGGCGGACGGCGCCGACCGGCCGAAGGGCCGACCGGCCGAAGGTAAGAAAGGGCGGCGACATGGATCTGGGGCTCGACGGGCGCGTTGCGCTGGTCATCGGGGGCGGGAGCGGACTTGGCCGGGCGTCGGCGCTGGAGCTGCTGCGCGAAGGCGCGTCCGTCTGCATCGCGTCCCGGAGCAGGGAGCGGCTCGAGCGGGCCGCGGACGAGCTCGGCCGCCTTGCGGAGGAGCGCACCGCAGGGTCGGGGCCGGATCCGGCTGCCGCGGACGATGCGGACATCTGGCTCGCACAGCCGCAGGGGCGACGGGCGCCTGCGGCGGCGCGGATCGCCTGGGCCGAGGCGGACGTCTCCACGCCGGACGGGCCGGCTGCCGCTGTCGCGTCGACCGTCGCGCGGTTCGGACGGCTCGACATCCTGGTGGTGAACGCCGGCGGGCCACCCCCGGGGCCGTTCGAATCCATCACCGACGCGCAGTGGCGCGGCGCGGTGGACACGACGTTCCTTTCGGCGGTGCGGCTCGCCAGGGCGGCGCTTCCACACCTGCGGAGCGATGCCGTGCGGGCCGGCGGCGGCGGGCGGATCGTCTTCATCATCAGCAGCTCGGTGAAGCTGCCCATCCGGTTCCTCGCCACGAGCAATGCGATCCGCCCCGGCACGCTCGGCTTGATGAAGACGCTCGCGGTGGAGCTCGCGCCGGACGGGATCCTGGTGAACGCGGTCGGCCCGAACCGCCTGAACACCGAGCGGATCCAGGAGCTCGACGCGGACACGGCGCGGCGCACCGGGCGGAGCGTCGAGGAAGTGCGCGCCGGTCACATCGCCGACATCCCACTGGGCCGCTACGGGGAGCCCGAGGAGCTCGGCGCCGTCGTCGCGTTCCTCTGCTCCCGTCGCGCGAGCTACGTCACGGGGACGCTCGTCCCCATCGACGGCGGGTACGCCCGCACGCTGCTGTAGGCCGCGGCGTGGATCTCCTCGTCGTCGGGGCCGGACACGTCGGGCTCGTCACCGCGGTCGGCTTCGCGCGGCTGGGCCACCGGGTGGCGGCTGCCGACGTCGACAGGTCGCGGATCGCCATGCTGCAGCGGGGGCAAATCCCCATCTACGAGCCGGGCCTCGCAGAGGCGCTCGAGACGCTCGCCGCCGACGGCCACCTCTCGTTCACCACCAGCCTCGAACCGCCGCCCGGCACGCGCATCTCGGTCGTCTGCGTCAGCACGCCGACGGGGCCTGACGGCCCGCTTTCGATGGCGCACGTCGAGGCTGCCGTCCGCGGGCTCCTAGAGTGCGCGCCCGCGGACCACGTGATCGTCGTCCGTTCGACGTTGCCGGTGGACGGGCCCGAACGCCTCCAGGCCCTGGCGGCCGCGGTGGGGTCTCCCGACACGACGCGGCCGACGATCGTCACGAACCCCGAGTTCATGCGCGAGGGCTCCGCGCTCCACGATTTCGAGCATCCCAACCGGGTGGTGGTGGGCTGGCTCACGGCGTCGGACCGCCGGGCGGCGGAGGAAGTCGCGGCGCTCTACGCGCCGCTTGCCGCGCCGACACTCATCGCCGACGCGCGGTCGGTGGCGCTCATCAAGCTCGCCTCCAACGTGTTCCTGGCCACCAAGGTCGCGTTCGCCAACGAGCTCGCGCGAATCTGCGACGCGATCGGCGCGGACGTCGACACGGTCGTCTCCGGGATCGGGCTCGACACGCGCATCGGTCGAGCCTTCCTGACGGCCGGCCCCGGGTACGGCGGCTCCTGCCTGCCCGAACAGGCCATCGCGCTGGCGCAGCAGACGCGCCGCCGGCACGTCCCCACGCCGCTCATCGACGTGGTGAGCCACTCGAACGAGACGCACCAGCGGGCGATCGTGCGCCGCCTGGCGGCGCTCGTGACGGGCGCCACCGCGTCGCAGGACGGCCCCGGAGCGAGCGAAGCATCCGAGGCCGGCGCACCGCCGCTGTCAGGCTGCCGGATCGCGCTGCTCGGCCTGGCCTTCAAGGCAGAAACCGATGACGTGCGCGAGTCGCCCGCGCTCTCGCTCGCCACGTACCTGCGCCAGGCGGGCGCCACGGTCGTGGGGTACGACCCATGTGCCGCGGAGAACGCGACCCGTGCGGATCCGGGCCTGGAGATCGCGCCGGACGCGCTGACGGCCGCGACCGACAGCGACGCGATCGTGGTGGCCACCGAGTGGCGTGAGTTCTCCGCGCTCGACTGGGAGGCGCTCGCGCATGTCATGCGCGGCGACCTGGTGTACGACACGCGCAATGTCGCCGACCGGGCAGCGATCTCGGCGGCCGGACTGCGCTGCGAGGTGCTCGGCCGCCGCTGACTCGCGCCGGCGCTGACTCACGCTGCTGCTGACTTGCGCCGCTGCTCATTCGCGCCGCTGCTGATTTGCGCCGCCGCCGATTTGCGCCGCCGCGGCGGTCACGCGACCGGGCAGGCAAGCGCTCCGGCGAGAGGGCGGTCGCGCGCCCGGACGGCTACGGCGCCGGCTGCAGCGGTGCCGAGGGAAGCGGGATGGACGTCGTGCCCGGCGAGGCTGCGGGCTGCGCCGAGGGACCGGGCAGCGGCGGCAGCCCGCCCTGATAGTTCGTGATGACCAGGACGTACTCGAGCTTGTCCAGGTTGGCAGCCGGATTCACGAACGCTGTCTGCACGATCGAGTTGGGGTCGCGCTCCACGTCGACCACCTGCCCGATCAGCAGCCCCTTGGGGAAAGGCGAGCGGATGCCGTTCCCCAGGTCGATGCCCGCTGTCACGACGGTATCGCCCAGGTTCACCCGCTCGGTGGCGGCGATGTCGGTCATGACGAGCGACCCGCCGAGCTGCCCGATGACATCGCCGGTGGCACGGCTCGATTCGATCAGCCCGACGACGGTGGAGCGCGTATCGCTGATCAGCAGGACGCGGCTGAAGTCCGGACCGACTTCGACGACCCTGCCGACCAATGCGGCACCGCCGGCGACCACCACGTCCCCCACCTGCACGCCACGGTCGGTTCCCGCGTCGAGCGTCACCATCTGCACGTACTGCGAGACCTCGCGCCCGATGACCGTCGCCGCGGCCGTCTGGTAATCGAGCGCGCCCTTGACCTGCAGCAGAGCCGCGAGCTGCTGGTTCTGGATCTTGATCTCCTGCAGCTGCCGGTTCTCCACTTCGAGCTGCTGGTTGCGCGTCTGCAGCGCCTGGTTGTCCCGGCGCAGCTGGTCGATCTCCACCAGCGCGCCGACCACGGAGGTGGCCCCACGCGTGACCCCTGCGAACGCGCCCTGCACTGGCGCGAAGACGAAGCCGGCGGCGCGCTGCAGCTCTCGGGCAGGCGCGGTCCCACTCACGGCAAGGAACAGCAGGCTCACGGCGAGCAGGACCGCGTAGATGATCCCCAGGCGACGACTGGATCGGGTGGCGAACATGCGCCCGCCCGGGTTAGCGCGGCGGGCGGGCGTACGTCTCGGCGACGAGCGAGCGCTCCATGCGGTCCAGCTCCTCGAGCGCCTTGCCCGTCCCCCGCGCCACGCACGTGAGCGGGTCGTCCGCGACGTGGACCGGCATCTGCGTCGCCTCGGCCACCCGCTGGTCGAGGCCCTGCAGCAGCGCCCCGCCTCCCGCCAGCACGATGCCCTGGTCCATGATGTCGGCCACGAGCTCCGGCGGCGTCTCCTCGATCGTGTCCTTGATGGTGTCGACGATCTGCTGCACGGACGGCTCGATTGCGTCGCGCACCTGCTCGGCGCCGACCTCCACGGCGCGCGGGAGACCCGTCAGCAGATCGCGGCCCCGCAGCGTGATGCGCTGCGCATCCCAGTCGCCGGCGTACGCGGAACCGACGGCGATCTTGATGTCCTCCGCCGTACGCTCGCCCACGAGCAGGTTGTACTCCCGACGCCCGAAGTTCACGATGTCCTGGTCCATCTCGTCACCGCCGATGCGGATGCTCCGGCTGATGACGATTCCGCCCAGGCTGATGACGGCCACCTCCGTGGTCCCACCGCCGATGTCGACGATCATGCTGCCCGAGGGTTCGCCGACCGGCAGTCCCGCGCCGATCGCCGCCGCCATGGGCTCCTCGATCAGGCGCGCCCAGCGTGCCCCGGCGTTCATCGCCGCATCGCGGACCGCGCGTTTCTCCACCTCGGTGACGCCCGACGGCACGCCCAGCAGCATGCGTGGCCGCGGGATCAATCCGATCCGGTCGTGGACGCGGCGCACGAAGTACTGGATCATCTGCTCGGTGACGTCGAAGTCGCTGATCACGCCGTCACGCAGGGGCCGTACGGCAACGATGTTCGCCGGGGTCCGACCGACCATGCGCTTCGCCTCGGCGCCGATGGCGAGCACCTTCTTGGTCTTCGTGTCGAGGGCGACCACACTGGGCTCGCTGATCACGATCCCCCTGTCGCGCACGTGGACCAGGGTGTTGGCGGTGCCAAGATCGATACCGATGTCGCGGGAAAAGAGGCCGAAGAAGGCGTCGAGCATATGTCCGGCGGGATCCCTAGCGTATGGGGCCGTGCACGGCCGGCAACGGTGGCAGGGCAGTGGCTGGCCAACTGAGCGAGACGGCCAGCGGAGTATACCCGCAGGCGCGTCACCGGTACGCTCGTATGGACGGCCCCGCGCGGTGCGGGGGAGCGCCGCGCGGTGCGGGGGAGCGCCGCGGCGC
>JBJKRK010000365.1:0-2700 GCA_046704705.1 Candidatus Limnocylindrales bacterium
ACCCGGTCGGGTTCGAGGAGACCTGGAAGCGCGTCGAGGACCGGCTGCCGGCCGCGTTCGCCGCGGTCGACGATGGCTCGATCTTCAGCAAGCCGGATCTCGTCGAGCTCCTGAAGGAGTGCGTCGCCGTCCATCTCGCGCGGGGCACGACCGTGAGTGCGTATTCCACGCAATCCGTCCACCCGATCCAGGGTTTTCGTTCACCCCGGTCGGAGCCGCGGAGCGGCCGACGGAGGGCCTCGCTCTCAGCCCCTGATGGTCACCTCCTCTCGTCGCTTCCTGGATAGTCTGGCATAGCCCCCGACCCGTCCGATCGGGGCGCCGGCGGGGGGTATCCGGTATCGGCTCGGCGCCGTCTTGGCCCTCCTGGGCCGTCTGGCGCGGTCGGTTCCACGCCGCTCGTCGGCTGCAGCGCCCGATCAGGCTCCCCGGACCCTGTGGCGGGCGCGTGGGCGCGGCGCAGCGAGTCGCCACGCAGCTCCAGGCGATAGGCACCATGGAGGAGCCGGTCGAGGATGGCGTCGGCGATCGTCGGCTCGCCCAACGCCTCGTGCCAGTGGCCGACCGGCAGCTGGCTCGTCACGATCGTCGCGCGCAGCCCGGCGCGGTCCTCGATGACCTCCAACAGGTCGGCCGCCCGGGGCGCCGGGACAGGCGTGAGCCCGAGGTCGTCAAGGACGAGGACGTCGATCCGGGCCCAGGCGGCCATGAGCCGGGGCAGCCGACCGTCGGCCCGGGCCAGGACGAGTTCGTCGAGCAGGCGCGGCAGCCGCAGGTAGCGCGCGGTGTGTCCGCGCCGGATGGCCGAGTGGGCGAGGGCGCAGGCGAGGAACGTCTTGCCCACCCCGGTCGGCCCGGTGATGAGGACGTTGCGCTGCGCGTCGACCCAGCGGCTCTCGGCGAGGCCCAGGATCGTCGAGCGGTCGAGACCCCGGGGCGCCCGCAGGTCGAGATCCTCGATGACCGCGTCGCTGCGCAGCCTGGCGGCCTTGAGCTGCCGCGCCAGGCGCCGGTTGTCACGGTCGGCGGCCTCGCGGTCGACGAGGAGCCCGAGCCGCTCCTCGAAGGCGAGCTCGGCGTAGCCGGGAGACCCGAGCTGCTCGGCGAGCGCTCGGGCCATGCCGCCCAGGCCCAGAGCCTGGAGCTTGTCGAGCGTGGGCGTGATGAGCATGGCCTGATCTCCTCTCACTCGTAGTAGGCGGCGCCGCGGACGTTGGCGTGCTGGCCGATGGACAGGTCCGGCTCGGCACCGGGCAGGGGCAGCCCGTCGAGCCCGGCCTTCAGGATCGACTCGACGCTGCGGTACGAGAGCCCACGGATGGCCAGCGCCCGCGCCGCCGCGGCCTCGAGCCGCGCGTCCCCGTAGCGCCGGCCGAGGCGCATGATCCCCAGGCAGGAGCGGAAGCCCTGCTCGGGATGCGGCCGGCTGGCCAGGATGGCCGTCACGAGCTCGGCCGTGGCGGGTCCGCTCCGCTCGGCCCAGGCCACGATCCGTCCCGGCGTCCACTCGGCGTAGCGGCGATGGGCCTCGGGCATGTGCTCGGCAAGCGTGGTGAAGCGCGCCCGCTCCCCGCTGCGTGGGTGGCTGGCCACCCGGCGGCCCCCGTGGAAGATCTCCACGACGCCCGCGGTGAGCCGGATGTCGCAGGGTGTGCCGACGAGCTGGTAGGGCACGCTGTACCAGTGGCGGTCGACCTCGACGTGGTAATCGATGTTCACCTTGGCCGTCGTCCAGGTGGCGTACTCGTAGGGCCGCTCCGGCAGGGGCCGGAGGGCCGGGTGGTCGAGCGCCTCGAAGAGCGTCTGCCGGGACCCGGGGAGCTTCTTGAAGGGACGCGCGTTCAGCCAGGCGAGCCGCTCGGCGATCGCGGCGTTCGCCTCCGCGAGGCTGAAGAAGGTGCGCTCCCGGAGGGCGGCCAGGATCCAGCGCTCGGCGACGAGGACACCGGATTCGACCTTCGCCTTGTCCCTGGGCCTGTACGGGCGGGCCGGGATGATCGCGCAGCCGTAATGGGCCGCCATCTCCGCGTACGTCCGGTTGAGCTCGGGCTCGTAGCGATGGGCTCTGGTCACGCCCGAGCGCAGGTTGTCGGGGACGATGATCGCGGCGCAGCCGCCGAAGAACGTGAAGGCGTGGACGTGGCCGGCAATCCAGTCGGGCAGCGCCTGGGAGGCGACAGCCTCGGCATAGGTGTAGCTCGACGCCCCCAGCACGGCCACGAACAGCTGGGCCGGCCAGACCTCGCCGGTGGCCGCGTCGGTGATCGGCAGGGTCATGCCCGGGAAGTCCACGAAGCACTTCTCGCCCGCCCGGTGCTCTTGGCGCATGACCAGGTCGAGCCGACCCGCCCAGCGCCGATAGGTCTGACAGAACCAGGAGTAGCCGAAGCCATCGGGGTGGCGCTCCCTGTACTCGAGCCACAGGAGCTGCAGGGTGACGCCCTTGCGGCGCAGCTCGTGGTGGACCGCCGGCCAGTCTGGGGTCGGCCGCAGCGCTGCTGGCAGCGGCGGTGACGGCGGCGCGAACAGGCGGGCCTCGAGCCAGGCGTCGTCGACACCCTCGGGCAGCGGCCAGGCGAGGCCGGCCCGGCGGGCGCGGGCCAGGTGGTCGCCCACCGTCGAGGGTGGCACCTGCGTGGCGGCCGCGGTCTGGCGGCGGCTGAGGCCCTCGCCCAAGGCGAGGCGGAGGATCTCACGGAT
>JBJKRK010000366.1:0-2568 GCA_046704705.1 Candidatus Limnocylindrales bacterium
GCCCCCCCCGACGCCCGAGGGTTCGATCGGTCAGTCGCCCACGCGCCCGGCCAGTGTGGCGCGCGCCTTTTCCCAGTCCGCCCGGAACTGCACGATACCCTTGTCGGTCAGCGGGTGATGCACCATCTGCTGGAACACCTTGAAGGGCAGCGTGGCGATGTGCGAGCCGGCCAGGGCGGCCTCGGTCACGTGGCGGGGATGCCGCACCGAGGCGGTCAGCACCTCGGCGTCCATGTCGTGCGCCTCGATGATCCCGACGAGTTCGCGGATCACCTCCATGCCGTCCTGGTTGATGTCGTCCAGACGGCCGACGAAGGGCGAGAGGAGCGACGCACCCGCCTTCGCCGCGAGAAGCCCCTGGTTGGCCGTGAAGATCAGGGTGCAGTTCGTGCGGATGCCTTCGGCCTTGAAGCGCGAGATCGCCTGCAGGCCCACCTCGCTCATGGGCACTTTCACGTAGATGTTGTCGGCGAGCTTCGCGAAATGGCGCCCTTCACGCAGCATGCCCTCGAGATCCTCGGCCACGACTTCGGCGCTGATGGGTCCCGGAACGAGCTTGCAGATCTCCTGCAGGATCGCGTCGTAGCTCGCGCCGCCGACCTTCGCGTAGAGGGTGGGGTTCGTGGTGACGCCGTCGAGGACGCCCCAGCTCGCGACGGTGCGGATCTCGTCGATATCGGCCGTGTCGATGAAGAGCTTCATGTGGCAGTGCTCCTGCTGCGGTGCCGGCGGTCCACGGGACGGCCCAGTGGCCGTCCGGTTCCGGCGATCGATCTCATGACAAGTCGTCCGATTCTACGCCGGACCCGGCGGGCGCCTCGTCCGCCGGGTCCGGCGGGCGCCGCTGCGGCGGCTTCGTGGGCGCTGCCCGGGCGGACTGGTGGGCGTCGTTTCGGCGCACTCCCGGCAAAACGGAACGTGCGGCGCGTCAGGGCCGGATGGCGTGTCAGGGCCGGATGGCGTGTCAGGGCCGGATGGGGAACCCCGCGACACTCCTCTCAGGGGCAGCGCCCGGCGCCCCCACGGCGGCCGCCGGCGTCTCCGCGACAGCGACAGCGGGCACTCCCGCCGCATCGTGCCCGGCGGAGACCCGCGCAAGGTGCTCGATCCCGGCGGCCACGAACGCGCTGAACAGCGGGTGCGGGCGGTCGGGACGGCTCCGGAACTCAGGGTGGAACTGGCTCGCCACGAACCACGGATGGTCGGCCAGCTCGATGATCTCGACCAGGCGGCCGTCCGGCGACTGTCCGGAAAGCACCATGCCCGCGGCCTCGAGATCGTCGCGGTAGCGGTTGTTGACCTCGAAGCGGTGGCGGTGCCGCTCGTAGATGACCTCGGTGCCGTAGGCGGCGGCCGCCCGTGAGCCGGGAGTCAGTCGCGCCGGGTAGAGGCCCAACCGCATCGTCCCGCCCTTCTCCTCCATGTCGCGCTGGTCGGGCATGAAGTCGATCACCGGATCGGGCGTGAACAGGTCGAACTCGGTCGAGTTGGCGCCCTGCGCGCCAAGCACGTTGCGCGCGAACTCGATGACGGCGCACTGCAACCCGAGGCAGAGCCCAAGGTACGGGATGCGATTCTCCCGTGCGAAGCGCGCGGCGACCACCTTGCCTTCGATGCCCCGGTGTCCGAATCCTCCGGGGACGACGATGCCGGCCACACCTTCGAGCAGCGCCCCGACGCTCTCGGGCGTGAGCAGCTCGGCATCGACCCACCGGATGCGGGTGGCATGGTCGTGCACCCAACCGGCATGCCGGAGCGCCTCGCTGACCGAGAGGTACGCGTCGGGGAGCTCGATGTACTTGCCGACGAGCGCCACCTCCAGCTCGGGCTTGGGGCGCTTGATGCGGGCAACCAGCGCCCGCCAGACGGTCAGGTCGGCCGGGCTCGCCATGCCGTCCAGGCCCAGATCGCGCACCAGGAGCTCACCGAGGCCCTGCGCCTCGAACTGCAGCGGCACCTCGTAGATGGTCTCGGCGGTGGTGGCGGGGATCACCGCCTCCGCCGGAACGTCGCAGAACAGCGCGATCTTGTCGCGCAGCTCGTCGGCCACCGGGAAGTCCGAGCGCAACACGATCACGTCGGGCTGGATGCCGATCCCCCGCAGCTCCTTGACGGAGTGCTGCGTCGGCTTCGTCTTCAGCTCGCCGGTCGTGGCCAGCGCGGGCAGCAGCGTGACGTGCACGTACAGCACGTTCGTGCGCCCGACGTCCTTGCGCATCTGGCGGATCGCCTCGAGGAAGGGCAGCGATTCGATGTCGCCCACGGTGCCGCCGACCTCGACGATCACCACGTCGGCGCGGCCGTCGCGTGCCACGCGCTGGATGCGGTCCTTGATCTCGTTGGTGATGTGGGGGATGACCTGTACCGTGCCGCCAAGGTAGTCGCCCCGACGTTCCTTGGCGATCACCGCCTGGTAGATGCGGCCGGTGGTGACGTTGCTGAGCTGGCTCAGGTTCTCGTCGATGAACCGTTCGTAGTGACCGAGGTCGAGGTCGGTCTCGGCGCCGTCGTCGGTGACGAAGACCTCGCCGTGCTGGTACGGCGACATCGTGCCGGGGTCGACGTTGA
>JBJKRK010000367.1:0-18927 GCA_046704705.1 Candidatus Limnocylindrales bacterium
CCGCCTGGTAGTCCTCGTCCTGCAGCGCGAAGAGCTGCGGGCTGATGGCCGCCACGACCTTGACGTTCAGGCCGGCCCGGTCGAGCTCGGGCAGCACCTTCACGAGGTTCGCCGTCGACATCGTGCCGCGCACGAGGACGGTCCCGGCGGTGGGCCGATCCGGTCGCGGCGCGCGCAGGACGTACGCCCCTCGGGCCGCCTCGAAGTGCGACGGCATGCCGAGCGCGGCGCGGTCGGGGATCTCGATCGCCGGCCGCGTCAGATGGAGCGCGACGATGGGCGCCGACTGCGCGAACGCCGCCCCGAGCACCACCGGTACTTCGTTGTACTCCCAGGGGTGCAGGTCGATCACGCGCCCCTCGGGGAAGAGCTGCGTGACGCCGGGGGCGAAGATCCCGAAGTGCGTGCGCGAGTCTTCGGCGGTCTCGGGGCCCGAGTGCCCCGCCACCCAGAGGAGCTTCCCCACCCTGAGGTCGCAGTCCTGGGCGAGCTGGCTGAAGAGGCGCATCGGGCCGTACTTCAGGTAGCTGAAGGACCCGTACGTGGAGCAGGCACCCCAGAAGCCGTCGAAGTGCGTGAAGGGGTCGTCGGCCAGGTTCACCGAGGCGAGGCCGGCGAGCATGCCGGCATTGGTGAACTCGGTGATCTCGGTGGGGAGGAGCGCGCCGCGCGGGTTCTGCTCGCGCTCGTACCAGCCCCAGCCCGGCAGCTCGCCCCACTCCTTGGCGAAGCCCGCCAGGTTCGTCGACTCGGCGAGATCGGCCGAGGCGGCGATGACGAGCGGCCGGCCGTACTCGGCCTTCGCGGTGGCGTTGACGAACGCGCCCCAGGCGGCCAGCCCGGCGCGGTTCGGGGCCTTCTCGCCGGGCTGCTTCCAGATCTCCGGCGGGTAGGCGTGAAAGTCGGTGAAGCGCCGATCCTCGAAGATGCGGCCTGCCTTCCCGCCGAGGGTGAAGCCCTTCACCTCGGTGGGCACGTCGGCCGCCAGCGCGAGGAGGCGATCGCTGACGTACTCCACGACCTCCGGCCGTGCTGCCAGGACCGACAGCGCCGTGCGGAGGTTCGCCTCGGCCTGCGCCGCGAGGGCGGCGGGATCGGCGGGAGCCGGCCCGTCGACGCCCTGGTACTCGACGCCGTAGCGCGCCATGAAGGCCTTGCGCCCCTCCCAGAAGGCGGGGCTGTTCAGCTTGTGCGGGGTCCCGTGGCTCTTGTTGTCGTACGTGCCGTAGCCGCGGCCCTTACGCGTCTTGAACCAGGCAACCGACGGGACGCCATCGGGGTTCGCACCGCGGGCGGCCTCGAGCACCGCCTGCGTGACGGCAGGGAACTCCATGCCGTCCGGCGTGCCCGTGACGCGCCAGCCGTACGCGCCGAACCAGGTCGACGGCGTCCCCGGCACAACGGACGAGGCCGGGAAATCGTCGATGCCGTAGTCGTTCCAGTCGACCAGGAACACGAGGTTGGACAGGCCCAGGCCCCATGCGGCGTTGCGCGTCTCGTGGCCCGCGCCAGGGGTCAAACCCCCCTCGCCCTCGACGGCGAAGACCTTCACCTCGTCGAGGCCGGCGAGCTTGAGCGCGAGCGCCTCGCCCGCGGCCGGCGGCATGCCGTGTCCCGACGGCCCCGTGTTGAACTTCAGGAAGAGCGTCTTGCCCGCCATCTCGGCGTGTCCGGGGAGCCCACCCCGGTGGCGCAGCCGCGGCAGCAACTCCCAGGTGAGCGCCCAGCGCCCGTCGTCGGGAAAGGCGAAGGCGGGGTCGCCGGTCGCCGCGTGGCGCAGGCGGAGCGTCTCGTTGAGCGTGGCGAGCGTGGCGTACACGAGGGGCACCGTGTGCCCCGCGGAGAGGAAGAACCGGTCCGCGAACCGGAGCCAGGGCCGGCGGATGTCCCAGCGCATCGCCCCCGAGAGGAGGAGCGCGAGGAAGAGGTGCACCTTCGAGCGTGAGCCGCCGGGGTGTCCCGACTGGCGGTAGTTCAGGGACAGGTCGATGCACTCGTCGACGCAGTCCTTCACCACCTCCCAGTGCGGGAAGGCCGGTGCCGCCTGCGCGTACAGCGCGTGCACGGGGTCCGCGCCGCCGCTCCCGGCAAGCGCGGTGGAAGAGCGGGCGCCGGCCGCGCCATGCGCGGTCGCGCCATGCGTGTTCGTCTGGGCCATGCAGTCACCTCGCCTGCGGGGGCCCGAGGGACCCCCGCACCTGTCGGAAACGCGCGACGCCGGCTCGCCCTCAGGAGGCCGCGCCGCTCGGGACGCCCGCGCCGAGCGCCGTCCGCATCCGCTCGAGGGCCTTCGCGATGTTCTCGCGCGAGTTGGCGTACGAGAGCCGGATGTGGTTCACCCCGACGCCCCCGAAGGCGGTCCCCGCGAGCGTCGACACGCCCGCCTCGTACAGCAGCTTGTCGGCCAGCGCGGCACCCGTCAGTCCGGTTCCGGAGACCTCGGGGAAGACGTAGAAGGCGCCCTGCGGCTCGAGGCAGCGGATGCCGGGGATCGCGTTCAACCCCTTGACGATGAGGTCGCGCCGGGCGCGGAACTCGGCGACCATCGCGTCGACCGCATCCTGGGGCCCGGTGAGCGCCTCGACCGCGCCCGACTGGACGAACGTCGGCGCGCACGAGACCGAGTTGATGATCAACCGCCCGAAGCCGAACACGAGCGGCTCCGGCACGATCGCGTACCCCATGCGCCAGCCGGTCATGGCGTACGTCTTGGAGAAGCCATCGAGGACGATCGTGCGCTCCGCCATGTCGGGCAGCGACGCGATCGAGACGTGTTCGCCGGAGTACAGGATGCGGCCATAGATCTCGTCGGCCAGGACGACGAGGTCGTGCTCGACCGCGACCTTCGCGATGCGCTCGAGGTCGTCACGCGTGAGGACCCCGCCGGTCGGGTTGGCCGGCGAGTTCAGCACGATCAGGCGTGTCTTCGGGGTGACGAGCGAGGCGAGCTCGTCTGGGTCGAGCCGGAAGCCGTTCGCCTGGCGGATCGGGATCGGCACGGGCGTGCCACCCACGAAGCGCGTCACCGACTCGTAGATCGGGTAGCCGGGGTCGGGCACGATCACCTCGTCGCCCGGGTCGACGAGAGCAAGGATCGCGTAGTACATCACGCCCTTGCCGCCGACCGTCACGAAGACGTGCTCGGGGGTGACGGCGAAGCCCTTGCGCTTCGTGGCGTCCTCGGCGATGGCGGCGCGCAGCTCGGGGATGCCGGGGAACGGCGCGTAGTGCGTCTTCCCCGCGTCGAGCGCGCGCTTCGCCGCCTCACGGACGTTCGCCGGGGTGTCGAAGTCGGGCTCACCGATCTCCAGGTGGACCACCTCGCGGCCCTGCGCTTCGAGCGCACGCGCGCGTGCCGCCACCTCGAAGGCTGTCTCGGTCCCGATTCCATCCATGCGGGAGGCGAGTCGCATCGTTGACCCTCCAGTCAGGCTTCATGCAGGCCGGGCGCCCCGGCCTCGTGCAGGTCTCCGCGGCCGGGACGTGCCGCGGACTCATCCGATTCGTCAGCTCCGGGAGGCGGCCCGGTCCGATCGCCGCCCTGCGGAGCGGCGCGATCCATCCGCGCGTCACCGTCGCAGGCGAGTTCGAGCGGCACCACTTCGAGCGCGAGCGTGTCGACCAGGCCAAGATCGGTGATCTTCAGCTCGGGAATCACCGACAGCGCCAGGAACGAGACGGTCATGACCGGCGCCGGCAGCGTCGCACCCAGCTCCCGCCAGGCCGCCTCTTCCAGCGCCCGGGCCGCCGCGGCGACCTGCTCGGCAGGCTGATCCGACAGCAGGCCCCCGATCGGGCAGGGCACTTCGGCGACCACCCTGCCGTGCGCGACGGCCACCTGGCCGCCCCCGATCGCCGCAAGACGGTTCACGGCCACGGCCATGTCCGCGTCGTCCACCCCGACGACCACCAGGTTGTGCGCGTCGTGGGCATGCGTCGAGGCCAGCGCCCCGCGCTGCAGCCCGAAGCCGCTGACGAGCCCGCGACCGATCCGTCCGGTCTGCCGGTGCCGCTCGATCACCGCGACTTTCGCGAGATCGTGCGCGGGGTCCGCCAGGGCCTCGCTCGCGCCCGGCGGCAGCTCGCGCACGAGGCTGCGCGTGACGACGCTCCCGGGCTCGACGCCGATCACCCGGACGCGCCCCCGCGCCGGGATGCGGAAGTCGGCCGGCCCCAGCTCGGGAATGTGGACGCTGCCGCGCATCCATGCCGGCGCCACCGCACGAGGCACGTCGAGGACGGCGCCGTCCGCCGCGACGAGCCGTCCGCGCTTCCACACGCTGACCGGCCGGAACGCCTCGAGATCCGGCACCGCCACGATGTCGGCCAGATAGCCGGGAGCCACGGCACCATGCTCGCGCAGCCGATGCCAGCGCGCGGCATGCAGCGTCGCCATGGCGACGGCGTCCGCCGGCCGGCATCCGAGCGATACCGCCCTGCGCACGACGTCGTTCATGTGCCCGTCGGAGAGCAGCTGATGTGGCTCGCGGTCGTCGGTGCAGAGCATGCAGTTCGCCGGCCCGTAGCGCTGCACGAGCGGGATGAGCGCGGCGACATCCCGCGTCGCTGAACCCTCGCGGATCATGATCTGCATGCCCAGGCGGCGCTTCTCCAGGGCCTCCTCGTAGGTCGTGCATTCATGGTCGCTGCCGACGCCGGCGGTGAGGTACGCGTTCAGCTCCGGACCCGCGAGCCGCGGCGCATGGCCGTCGACGTGCCCGCCCGCGAAGCGCGTCGCCTCGATCTTCGCCAGCACCGCCGGATCGGACCGCACCACCCCGGGGAAGTCCATGAGCTCGGCCAGCCCGAGCGCACGCGGTTCGTCGGCGAGGAACGCGCCGATATCCTCCGCGGACACGGTGTAGGCGCTCGATTCGAAGGGGCTTGCCGGCACGCACGACGGGACCATGACGTAGAAGTCGAGCGGCATCGCGTCGGCCGAGGCGAGGAGGGCGCGGACGCCTTCCAGCCCGAACACGTTGGCGATCTCGTGCGGATCCAGCACGACGGTCGTGGTGCCCCAGGGCAGGACGGCCCGGGTGAACTCGTCGACCATGAGCTTGGTCGACTCCAGGTGCATGTGCGCGTCGATGAACCCGGGAAGCAGGATCAGGCCGGTGACATCGACTTCCGCGCGCCCCTCGTACCGTCCGATCCCGGCGACGTGCTCGCCCGCCACCGCGACGTCGCCCTCGAGCAACTCGCCGGTGAACACGGAGAGCACGCGGCCTCCCCGCAGGACGAGGTCGGCGGGCTGGTCGCCGCGGGCGATGGCGATCCGGCGGGCGAGATCGCCCGTCGCCGGCGCCGAGGTCCCGCGCGCGCTCCCGGGATCGCCGTCGATGGTCATCGCGCGCCGTACTCGAACACCGGGCGCGGGCCGGGCACGTCCGGAATCGGGGCAGGGCCGCCGGACAGACGAGGCGGCGCCAACCCGACCAGGTCGTCCGGCGTGACCGGGACCCGGTTGAGCTCCCGGCCGGTCGCGTCGCGAAGCGCGGCGGCGACCGCGGCGGTGGCCACGATCGTCGACCCCTCGCCGACTCCCTTCGCCCCGTACGGCGAGCCCGGTTCCGGCTCCTCGACCACTCCCGAAACCACCGGCGGCATGTCCAGGATCGTAGGCAGCAGGTAGTCCGTGAACGAGGCGTTCGCGATGCGCCCGTCGCGCAGCTGGATCTCCTCGAGGAGCGCGAGCCCGAGCCCCTGCGCCGCCCCTCCCTCGATCTGGCCCGCGACGCTCTGCGGGTTCAGCGCCCGCCCGACGTCCTGGACCCCCGCGATCTGCACGACCCGCACAAGGCCGAGGTCTTCGTCGACCTCGACGACGGCGCGCATCGCGCCGAACGCGAACATGACGTGCGGGTTGCCCTGTCCCCGCCCGTCCAGCCTGGTCGTGGTCCGGTGCCGGTAGACCTCTGTCGCCTCGAGCGGGCTGTCGAGGAACTCGTCGACGCGGCCGACCGCCTCGTCCCCGGCAAAGACGTGGCCGCCCTCGAGCCGCAGGGGTCCGGCGGGACCCGTGCCCGAGCGGGCCACCGCGCGGGCGAAGAGGTGCTCGCGAACCCTGCCGCAGGCCGCGGCCACCGCACCGCCCGCCATGACGGTCTGGCGTGACGCCGAGGTCGACCCCGACGATCCCACCTGTGTGTCCGCCTGGACCTGCACGACTTCGTCGGCGCCGAGCTCGGTGCGGACGATCTGGTCCAGGATGGTTCGCAGTCCCTGGCCGACGTCGACCGCCGCCGTGTGCACCGTGGCGACGACATGCCCGTCGCGGCGCTCCAGGCGCACCTTCGCCTCGCACGAGTCGTCGAACCCCTCGCTGTAGGCGATGTTCTTGTAGCCCGCGGCGTATCCCACCCCGCGCCGGACGCGCTCGCCCCGGCCGACATTCCCGGCGCCACCGGGCAGCGTGACCGGATCGCGGTCCGCGGGCGGCAGGTCGAGCGGCAGGGGCAGGGCGACGCAGCGCTCCAGGACCTCGCGCGCCGGCGCCGAGCCGTCGATCACCTGGCCCGTCGGCAGCACGGACCCGGTGTGCAGCGCGTTCCGCAGGCGCAGCTCGACGGGATCCATGTCGAGCGCGGCCGCGAGCTTGTCCATCTGCGCTTCGTGGGCGAAGCAGGCCTGCACCGCGCCGAACCCGCGCATGGCGCCCGCCGGCGGGTTGTTCGTGTAGACGCACGTCCCCTCGATGAGGGCATTGGGCACCTCGTACGGGCCCGCCGCGAACGTCGACGCGTTGAGGATGACCGCGGACGACGACGAGGTGTAGGCGCCACCGTCGATGAGCAGGCGCATCCGGACGTTCACGAGCGTTCCGTCGCGGCGTGCGCCGGTCCGTGCCCACATCCGCGCCGGGTGACGGTGGACGTGTCCGTAGAAGGACTCCTCGCGCCCGTACGACATCTTCACCGGCCGCCCGGTCGCGAGCGCGAGGAGACAGGCATGGATGTGCATATGCACGTCCTCGCGCGCCCCGAACGCGCCGCCAACGCCGGCCAGGTGGAGCCGCACCTTCGCCTCGGGGAGGCCGAGACACGGCGCGATCTGCTTGAGGTCACTGTGCAGCCACTGCGTCGACACGTACAGGTCGACGCCGCCGTCCGTGGCCGGGATCGCCAGCCCTGCCTCGGGCCCGAGCGGCGCCTGGTCCTGCATCCCGACCTCGTAGTAGCCCTCGACCCAGACATCGGCCTCGGCGTCCGGATCGCCGTGCACGATGCGCACGTGCCGCAGCACGTTGCCGATCTCGGACACGCGCGGCGCGTCGGGGCGCAGCGCGACCTCCATGTCGGTGACCGCCGGCAGGACCTCGTACTCGACATGGATCGCGGCGGCCGCCTGTCGCGCCGCCTCCGGCGAGTCCGCCGCGACGATCGCGACGGGTTCCCCGACGTGGCGGACGACGCCCTCCGCGAGGACCGGCTGGTCGGCGAACTCCAGGCCGTACCGGTGCTTCGCCGGCAGGTCGGCGGCGGTCATCGCGCGGCGCACCCCCGGCACCGCGAGCGCCCCGGAGACGTCGACCGATCGGATCCGCGCGCTCGGGTGCGGGCTGCGCACGGTCGCCCCATACAGCATCCCCTCCACCCACAGGTCGCTGCCGTAGGCGAACTCGCCGGTGACCTTGGGGACGCCGTCGATGCGGGGCGCCGAGGTGCCGACTCCCCCCTGCGTGCTGCGGACCGCCACGGCCTCGCGCGTCGCGGATTCCATCTCATCGGCCTCCGTCGTGACGCCCGACGATCCGGCGGGCCACCCGGTGGGCTTCCGCCGCGAGATGCTCCTCGTCGGCGGATGCCAGCTGCCCGTCGCGGACCACGAACGTCCCTTCCACCACCAGATGCCGCACCCGCTGCGGCCAGGAGAAGATGACCCCGGCGACGGGGTCGGCCTCGATCCCCGCGGTGGTCAGCCCATCGACCCCGAATAGCGCGACGTCGCCCCGCTTGCCCGGCTCGAGCGATCCGATGTCGTCTCGACCGAGACACGCGGCGCCGCCACGTGTGCCGAGGCGGAGCGCCTCGCGCGCCCCCATCGCACCCGGTCCGCCACGACCGCGCGCGACGAGCAGCGCCTGGCGCACCTCGCCGAGCAGATGGCCGCCGTCGTTCGATGCCGAGCCGTCGACGCCGAGCCCGACCGGGACCCCGGCGTCCAGGAGCTCGCGCACGGGCGCCGTTCCTGAGCCGAGGCGTAGGTTAGAGGTCGGGCAGTGCGCCACCGCCGTGCCGGTCGCGGCGAATGTCGCGACGTCAGCGGACGAAAGGTGCACCGCGTGGGCCAGCCAGACGTCGGGCCCCAGGAATCCGAGGCGGTCGAGCAGCTCGACCGGACGGCACCCGAAGCGCTCCCGGCAGAACGTCTCCTCGTCGGCCGTCTCCGCGATGTGCGTGTGGAGCCGGACCCCGAGTCGCCGCGCGAGGGCCGCCGACTCGCGCATCAGTCCCTCGCTCGCGGAGAACGGCGAGCAGGGAGCGACGGCGATGCGGACCATGGCGCCCGGGGCCGGGTCGTGGAAGCGCCGCACGGCCTCCTCGGTCTCACCGAGCACCGTGTCGGTGTCCTGCACGACGATGTCCGGCGGCAGGCCCCCCGAAGATGCCCCGAGGTCCATCGAGCCGCGAGTCGGGTGGAAGCGGATCCCGATCTCCCGCGCGGCGTCGATCTCCGCCGCGAGCAGATCGCCGGTCTCAACCGGGAAGACGTAGTGGTGGTCCGTGGACGTCGAGCAGCCGGAGAGCGCGAGCTCGGCCAGCCCCGCGCCGGCCCCCGCCCGCACCCAGTCGGCGTCGACGCCCGCCCATACCGGATACAGCTCGGTGAGCCAGCCGAACAGGCCGTCCTGCTGGGCGCGGGCACGGGTGAGCGCCTGGTACAGATGGTGGTGCGTGTTGACCAGCCCCGGAAGAGCCACACAGCCGCGCCCATCCAGGACCTCGGCGCCCTCGGCAGGACCGGACGGGGGCGCGCCGGTCCCCACCCAGCGGATGGCCCCGTCCTCGATCAGGATGGAACCACCGGCCAGCTCGGTGCCCGCGTCGTCCATCGTGACGACGGCCTCGCAGCCGGAGATGAGCAGGCGGCTCATGCGCGCTCCATTCGCTCGGCGGCCAGGTGCACCGCGTCGACGATCTTCTGGTAGCCGGTGCAGCGGCACAGGTTGCCCGCCAGCGCCTCGCGGATCGTCTCGTCCGACGGGCGCGGGTCATGGGCCAGCAGATCGCTCACGGCCACCTCGAACCCTGGCGTGCAGAACCCGCACTGCACGGCCCCCGCGTCCAGGAACGCCTGCTGCACCGGGTGGAGCGCACCTTCACGGCCGAGCGACTCCACGGTCGCCACCTCGCGACCATCGGCCTGGGCCGCCAGCACCAGGCAGGAGTTCACGAGCTCGCCGTCGAGCCAGACGGAGCACGAGCCGCACTCCCCCTGCTCGCAGGCGTTCTTCGTGCCCCACAGCCCCAGGTTGTCGCGGAGCATCGACAGCAGGCTCGCGCCCGGCCACACGTCGGCCTCGCGCCAGTCGCCGTTCACGTTCACCCGAACCTGCATCGTCGGTCCTCCCGGTTGCGTCTCAGCTCGCGACTGCATGGCGGTCCTCCAACGCCCAGGTGAGCGCACGGCGCGCCAGCACGGCGCACGCATGCCGGCGGTAGGCTGCCGTGCCGCGCACGTCGTCGATCGGATGTGCGGCGGCGGCAGTCAGCTCGCCGAACCGCAGCAGCGCCGAGTCCGGGATCATCGCCGCGTGGTTCGACCACGCCCCCGCTTCCTCGAGCGCACCGGCACCGAACTCCTCCGCCTCGTCCGCACGCAGGATCGTCGGTCCGACCGAGCCAAGGGCGACACGGATCCGGCGGCCCCGCTCGTCGAGCTGCAGGCTGAGCCCGGCGATCGCGATCACCATGGCGTTGCGGGTGCCGATCTTGGAGAACGATCCCGGCCCGCTCGGCGCATCCCACTCGACCGCCACGATGAGCTCGTCGGGATTCAGCGCGTTGCGTTTCGGCCCGACCAGGAAGTCGCGCCAGGAGAGCCGCCTGGTGCCCGCCGTCGAGGCGAGCACGATCTCCGCCTCGTACACCGCGAGTGCCGGCAGGGCATCGCCCGCCGGCGATGCGGTCCCGAGGTTGCCACCCACGGTGCCCCGGCTGCGGATCTGGGGCGACCCCACGGTCCGCGAGGCCTGCCGCAGCACGAGCTGGTCGGGCAGCTCGCGCATGATCCGCGCGTACGAGACCCCGGCACCCAGTGAGATCCTGCCGTCTTCGCGCCGGATCGACTGGAGGTCGGAGACGCGCGAGATGTCGAGGATGGCCTCCGGTCGGCGGCGGCCGAAGTTCAGCTCGACCATCAGGTCCGTGCCGCCCGCGATCGGCACGGCCTCCGGATGCGCCGCGCGCAGCTCGAGCGCCTCGCGCAGCGACATCGGCCGGAAGACCTCCATCTCAGAACCTCCCACCGGCGAATGCTTCGATCGTGGCCCGGACGTCGCCGAGCGGATAGAGGATCGGGCACGTGCAGCCGGCCTGGACGTACTCGCGCACCTTCGCGCGACACTCCTCGGGTGTCCCCGACGCGCTGATGAGCTGGACGACATCGTCCGGCACGAGGCGCATCGCGTGTTCGATCTGTGCCGGCGACGCCGGCCAGCTCAACTCGCGGCCGATCGCCTCGAGGAGCTCCCGGTCCACGCCCGAGGCCTCCATGATGTGGGGCTGCTGTCCCAGATACTGCGTGAGCAGGGCCCGCGCGCGGTCGAGCGCGAGCGAACGATCCTCGTCGAGCGAGCAGACCACGAGCTGCGGACGGTCGATGGCGCTGGGGTCGCGGCCCACGCGAACGGCGCCCCGGTCGACGGCGGCGCACGCGGCGGCGGTGTACGACGGCGCCACCATGTAGTTCAGCAGCGCGCCGTCGCCGATCTCGCCGGCGAGTTCGAGCATCTTCGTGCCGGTGGCGCCGATGTAGATCGGCACCTGGTGCGGGGCCCGGTCGCCGTGCACGATGTCCAGCTCGATGTCGTGCACCCGGACGAACTCTCCCTCGTAGGTCACCCGCTCCATGGCAAGGAGCCGGCGCGCGACCTCGACGATCTCGCGCATCGCCTGCACGGGCCTGCGTCGCTCGACCCCCACCTTCGAGGCGAGGGGCTCCCACCACGCGCCGAGCCCGAGGATCACGCGGCCCGGAGCGAGTTCGTCGAGCGTGGCGAACGTCGCGGCGAGCAGGCCGACGTTGCGCGTCCAGAGGCTGACCACGCCCGCGCCGACTCTCAGGCGCTCCGTCACGACCGCGAACGCGGTCATCGGGATCGTCGCCTCGCGGGCCAGCCGGCTCTCGGCCTGCCACACCGACTCGAAGCCATGCCGCTCGGCAAGCTGGGCATACGCCATCCCATCGCGGATCGGATGGCGATCCTGGAGGTACAGGGCGACGCGGCCCTCGTTCGTCGAGCTCACCACCATCGCCTCGCCTGCCTGGTCGCCGGGCCGCCGTACGTCAGCCCTGCGCGAGCGGGGTGCGGCGCTCGTCGTCCTGGCGCGCCAGCCTCGCCGCCTGCTGGGCGAGCCGCGGCACGGCGGCCCGGGCGGCCGCGGAATCGCGCATCGGCAGCACCGTGCGGCGCACGCCGTCGAAGGCGTGCAGGGCCCCCGCGACCGCGCCGGCGGTCGGCACGAGCGCCACTTCGCCGACACCCTTCGCGCCGTACGGCCCGTACGGAGACGGCTCTTCGATGAAGATCACCTCGACCGGCGGCGTTCCCGAGGGCGGGATGATGCCGAGGGACTTGAGCGTCGTCGTGACAGGGACGCCGTCGCGAACGACGAAGTCCTCCGTGAGCGAGTGCCCGAGGCCCATGTGCACGCCGCCCTCGATCTGGCCCTCGAGGAGCGTCGGGTTGATCGCCTTGCCCACGTCGTGGGCGGCGATGACCTTCGCGATCCGCCCCTCGTCGTCGAGGATGACGACCTGCGTCGCCCAGGCATAGGCGAAATGCGTCACGGGCTCCTCGACCGACTGATCGTCGGGCGAGGTCGTCCAGTCGACCTTGACCTCGCCGTAGAACTCGCGCCCGGCGAGAGCGGCGAGCGGTCGCCCGTCGAGCGCCGCGCGGAGCTTCGTCGCGGCGTCGATGACGGCGCGCCCGCCGAGCATCGTGGCACGCGAGGCCGTGGTCTGCCCGGTGTCGAGCTCGTGGCGGGTGTTCACCTGCACGGCCACGCGGCTGGGTGGCACACCGAGCTCCTCGCAGGCGATCTGGGCGAGCACCGTGTCGACGCCCTGCCCCATCTCGGTCCACGAGTGGAACAGCGTCAGCGTGCCATCCGCCTCGGGACGCAGGACCGCCCTGCCGTACTCGGTCAGCCCGTTGCCGACGCCCGAGTTCTTCACGGCGCACGCGATCCCCGCGTACCGGGCGCCCCTGTACGCGTCGCGGACGGCGAGGAGCGTCTGTTTCAGGCCGACACCGGGGCCGAGCAGCTGCCCGGTACTGAAGCGGTCCCCCTCGGCGAGCGCGTTGCGCCAGCGCATCTCCCAGCCGTCGATCCCGACGCGCGCCGCAAGCCGATCGATCATCCCCTCCAGCGCGAAGTTCGCCTGGTTGGCGCCGAAGCCGCGCATCGCGCCGCAGGGTGGGTTGTTGGTGTAGACGGCACGTGCCTCGATGTCGACGTTGGGGACCCGGTACGCGCCGCAGGCGTGACCCGCGGCACGTTCGAGGACCTTGTCGCCCACGCTCGCGTACGCGCCGGTGTCGCCGACCATCCGCGCGCGGATGGCGACCAGGTGTCCTTCGGCGTCGCAGCCGGCGGTGTACTCCATGGTGATCGGGTGGCGCTTGACGTGGAAGCGGATGCTCTCCGCCCGGCTGAGCGTCAGGCGCACGGGGCGCCCGGTCATCCGCGCGAGCAGCGCGACATGGCACTGCACGTTCAGGTCTTCCTTTGCCCCGAACGCACCGCCGCTCGAGACGAGCGTCACCCGGACGCGCTCCTCGGGATCGCCCAGGAACGAGGCGATCTGCCGCCGGTCCTCCCAGATCCCCTGCCCCTGCGAGTAGACATCGAGGCTCCCGTCCTCCTGCGGGACCGCGAGCGATGATTCCGGCTCGAGGAAGGCGTGCTCGATGAACTGCGTGCGGAAGGTCTCGTGTTCCACGTACGTCGCCGAGGCGAGGGCGGCGTCGACGTCGCCGCGCCGGACGCGCGTCACGGAGAGGACGTTGCCGTTCGGGTGCAGCCGCGGCGCGTCCGGCTCGAGCGCAGCGAACGGGTCCGTGACGGGCTCGAGCACCTCGTACGCCACGTCGATCAGCTCCGCGGCGCGCCGCGCGGCGTCGCGCGTCTCCGCCGCCACCACCGCGAGGATGTCGCCGACGTAGCTCGTGACCTCGCCCTCGGCGATGAACTGGCGCCAGTCGCGCGTGAGCTGTCCCTGCGTGCGCTCTCCGGGCACGTCCCGCGCGGTCGCCACCGCCACGACGCCGGGCACCGCGGCCGCCCGGGAGGTGTCGATCCGCAGCACCTTCGCGCGCGGATGGTCGGAGAAGCGCGCGGCCGCGTGGAGCATGCCGGGCGCCGTCATGTCGTTGATGTACGGCTTGTCGCCGAGCGCGAGCTCCCGGCCCCGGTAGCGCGCGGAGCGCGACCCGACCCGGCCGCTCTCGTCGATCTCGGGAAGTGGCTCTCCGCGGCGCGCGGCGGCCGAGAGCTGCACGGCATCGATGATCTTGACGTACCCGGTGCAGCGACAGAGGTTGCCGGCGAGCGCGTGCGCGACCTCGTCTCGAGACGGGCTGGGGTTGCGCGCGAGCAGCGCCTCCGATTTCATCACGATCCCGGGGGAGCAGAACCCGCACTGCGACGCGCCTGCGGCGACGAACGCATGCGACCACCGCTCGCGGTCGGACGCGGCAAGGCCCTCCTGCGTCAGGAGCGCCCTGCCCGCCGCGCGCGAGGCCGGCTGCGCGCAGGACACGACCGCCCGTCCGTCCAGCAGCACGGTGCAGGCGCCGCAGGAACCCTCGGGGGCGCAGCCGTCCTTGACCGACGTGACCGCGCATGTCTCGCGGAGCAACTCGAGGAGGGTGGCCGTCGGGCGCACGTCGACCGAGACGGGCGCGCCGTTCAGCGTGAAGTCGAGGTGCAGGAGCGCCTGGGGTTCCCTCTCGATATCTGCCACGACTCCACCATCCTTTCCCGCGAGCGCCGTGCCTGAACCCCGAGGATACGTCGCTTCCCCGGATGGCCCCGGCACGGCGCGGGCTGCCTCCGTCAGGCTGCCCACCTCCCGGGGGCTCCGCTCACGGTACGAACCGCGTGCCCGTTTCGCCGCGCAGGGCGCGCGCGATGTTCTGCGGATCCGTGATGAGCGCTTCCTTCCCGCCGGCCTCCAGGTACCAGATGATCGCCTGCACCTTGGGTCCCATTGATCCCTTGTGGAAGTGCCCCTGGGCCAGGTACTCCTTCGCCTCGGCGAGGGTCAGCCGATCGAGCTTCTTCTCGTCGGGCTTGCCGAAGTTCAGCGCCACCTTCTCGACGGCGGTGGTGATCAGGAAGAGGTCGGCCTTGAGATCGCGGGCGATGACGGACGCGGCGTAGTCCTTGTCGATCACGGCCTCCACGCCCGACAGCTCCCCGTCCTTCTCCACGACGGGGATCCCACCGCCGCCCGAGGCGATCACGGTGAAGCCGCCCTCGAGGAGCGTGCGGATCGCGTCGAACTCGACGAGCCGCTTCGGGATCGGCGAGGGCACGACGCGGCGCCAGCCGCGGCCCGCGTCCTCCACCACCGCCCAGCCGTCGGCCGTTGCGTGGCCCTTCGCGGTCGCCTCGTCCATGAACGAGCCGATCGGCTTGGTCGGGTTCTGGAACGCCGGATCGTCCGCCTCGACGAGCGTCTGCGTGACGACCGTCGCCGTCGACTTCTTGATCCCGCGCCGCACGAACTCGTTGCGCATCGCGCGCTGGAACATGTAGCCGATGGCGCCCTGCGTGTCCGCGCCGCAGTAGTCGAGCGGCACGTCGTGCAGCTCGCCCTTCGACAGCTCGGAGCGGCGCAGGATGAAGCCGACCTGCGGGCCGTTCCCGTGGGTCAGCATGACGTCCCAGCCCTGCTCGATCATCCCGGCGATGTGGTGGCTGGATTCCATGGCCGCCGCGTACTGGTCGGGAACCGACTGGTGCGCCTTGTCTTTGATGAGTGAGTTGCCGCCGACCGCGACAACGGCGATCTTCCCCATTCCGTGCCTCAGGAGATGCTCTCGATGAACGGCGGCTCGCTGCGAACGCCCGCCCTCATCGCATCGTCAGGGCCATCACGGCCTTCTGGACGTGCAGCCGGTTCTCCGCCTCGTCGTACACCACGGAATGCGGCCCATCGATGACCGCGTCCGCGACCTCGATGTTGCGGTCGGCCGGCAGCGGATGCATGTAGATCGCGTCGTCCTTGGCCAGCGCGATCCGGCGCTCGTCGGTGATCCAGTCGGTGTACCGGGAGCTGATCGCCGCGCCCTCCTTCTCGTCGGAGGTCGTGAGAAGCGCGCCCCAGCTCTTGGCGTACACGACATCGGCGTCCCGCATGCCCGCCGCGAAGTCGTCGAGGATCTCGAAGCTGCCCCCCGAGCGCCGTGCGTTCTCCGCGGCCTGGTCGGTGAACTCCTTCGGCAGGCGGAACTCCGGCGGGTGGACCAGCCGGACGTGCATCCCGAAACGGGAGACCAGCAGCGACAGGTCGATGGGGACGCTCATCGGCTTCTGGTAGCTGGAGGCGTACGCCCAGCTCACGTCGACCGTCTTTCCCCGCAGGTCGCCGAGCTTCTCGCGCATGGTGAGCAGGTCGGCCAGCACCTGGAAGGGGTGGAAGTACTCGCACTGCATGTTCAGCACGGGGACCCGGCTGGCCGCGGCGACGTCCCGGATGTACTTGTTGCCGATGCCCCAGTCGACGTTCCGGATGGCGATGCCGTCGTTGTAGCGGCCGAGGATCTCACCGATCTCTTTCGCCGTGTCGCCGTGCGCGATCTGCGTGGTGCGGCTCTCGATGAACTGGGCGTGCCCGCCCAGCTGCGCCATGCCCGCCTCGAACGAGGCCCGCGTGCGGGTGCTGGAGAAGAAGAAGAGCATCGCCAGCACCCTGTCGCGCAGGTACGGGTGCGGCTGCCCGAGCGCGCGCTCGAGCTTCAGGCGCGCGGCCAGCTCGAGTGCGGTCTCGAGCTCCTCCTTCGTCCATTCCTGGGTCCCGATCATGTCGCGACCCCGCAGGTTGGTCTGCATCGAATCTCTCCTCGCAGCGGCCGGCCCGGTTACTCGGCCGCGCCGAGGATGAGCGCGAGCATCCCCATCTTCAGCACGACGCCGTTGAACGCCTCGGCCCAGTAGCGCTGGTGGCGGGTCTGGTCGACATCGGGCAGGAGCTCGTCCATGCGCGGCAGCGAGTGCAGGATGATCGAGCTGCGCTTGGCCTTCTCGCGCAGGAGCTCGCGCGTGACGCAGTACTGCGGCGGCGTGAGCCCGACGTTCTCCCCGCGCTCGACGCGCGACGCGGTGTAGTCCGCCTGGACGACCGGCTCCATGTAGATGACGTCGGCCTGGTCGATGACGTCGCGGACGTCGCCCGCCTCCTCGTAGTCGACGTTGAGGAGGTCGATTTCAGCCTTGAACTCGGGCAGCAGGCTCATCTCGGGCGGCCCGATCACGATCGCCTTCGCGTCGAACTGCGACAGCGCGTACAGGATCGAGTGCATCGTCCGCATGCGCATGTCACCGACGAGCACGTAGGTCAGGCCGTCGAGGGTCCCCTTCTCGAGGAGGATGGTGTAGAGGTCGGTGAGCACCTGGGTCGGATGCTCGCCCCAGCCGTCACCGCAGTTGATCACCGGCACCGACGCCCACTTCGCGGCCTCCGCGGGCGCGCCCTGCTGGAAGTGGCGGATCGCGATGACGTCCGCGTAGTACTCCAGCATGTGGAAGGTGTCCTTGATCGACTCCTGGTAGAAGTCGCCGGCACGGGTCATCTTCGCGTCGGAGAAGCCGAGGACACTCCCGCCCAGGCGGAGCATGGCGGCCTCGTGCGAGAGCCGCGTGCGCGTGCTCGGCTGGTAGAACGCCGTGAGCATCGTCTTGTTCTTCAACAGGTCCGTGTTCCGGCGGTCACGCGCGAAGGGGCGCAGGTCGTTCGCGACCTGGAAGACGCGGAAGAACTCGTCGCGGCTGAAGTCCTTGAGGGAGAGGATGTCGCGACCAGCGAAGCTACGCACCAGCAACCAACCTTTCTGTGTGTTCCACCGATCCATCGGAGGCTGAGGAAGACGCGGCGCACGACCCGCTCGGGACGCGCTCCGCAGCAGTCGAACCGGTCATCCGCCGTCAGGCCCGCGCATGTGCGGCCCGCCGGCCGTCCTCCAGGGACGCCGCGCCCTCGGGCGCCCGCGGGGTGAGCGGGCTGATCCGCCGGATGACGTGAAACTTGATGAGTCCGGGGCAGAAATAGCTGCGTGAGCAGTCGACGACACGACCGCTCGCCGTGTACAGCCGGGCCGACAGCATGAGCAGCGGGTCTCCCGCGCGCAGCTCGAGACGCTGCGCCAGCACATCGTCCGCCGCCTCGGCGGTCAGCTCGGTGTAGGAGTGCTTCAGCTGTGGATCCCCACGCCGCAACAGCAGATCGAGTACCGACCCGAAGAAGGTCTCCTCGAGCTCTTCCGGCTCGAGGACGTCGGTCGGCACCACGTCGATCAGGAACGCGATCGGGCCGTCGTCTGAGACCATCACGCGCTCGACGTCGAGGATCGCGGTCCCCGTGGGAACGACGAGCGACTCAGCCTCGGACGGCGTCGCCGGGCGCTCGCGAATCTCGCACTCGTCCATGCGGATCGCGACGCCCAGGCGCCGGGCGATGGTTTCGATGCTCTCCAGCTCCTCCAGGCCCGCCTCCATCAACAGATGCCCGGTGGTGACGAAGGTGCCGATTCCGTGGCGCCGGACAATCAACCCGCCGTGCTCGAGCTGCGAGAGCGCCTCCCGCAGGGTGGCACGGCTGACGCCCAGGCGCTGGCTCAAGGCGGCCTCCGACGGCATGAGCCCATCGCTCCCCGCCAGCGCGCCCGAGCGGATCCCATCAAGGACCTCCAGAGCAGCCTGCTGCGCGAGCGTCGGACCGCGACGGACCACTTCGCCACCACTGATCGCGCCAGACGCTAGTCATCTGACGTCTTCAGCAACACAGTCTAGCGCGCGCCTCAAGTGCCATTTGGCCGGCCGCGTCAACTCTCTCCGGCAGGTGACGGCGCGATTCCCTTGCTGATCTGGCGGCGGCGGGGGGCATGGCGCCGTCCGCGGGGGGGCATGGCGCCGTCCGCGGCGACGCGCCTGACCGGCGGGTGGGTCAGCCGAGCCACAACGGGCCAAACGGCACTTGGGATCGCACGCCGGGATGACTAAACCCGCGGCATCGGATGTCAGATGACTAGCGTCCCGAAGTGCGAGCGTCCCAAAACAGCGCATGGCATCCGGTATCGTGGAGCCCGGCGTCTGGCTGGCTACACGTCGGCGTTGGCCACCGGGCCCGCAAGAGGAGGTGTCCATCGGATTCGTCCCTGGTAACCGCTGCGGCGCGGCAGCAAGGATGCGTCCGTGCGCGGCGGTCGGCTCATCAGCGGGATCAGGCGTTCGCGCGCGGCGCGGGGCAACCGGTGTGCGTCCACCGGGCTGGTGCCGGCACGAGCGATCGATGACAGGCAAGGAGGCGAAACGTTGAGCGGAACAAGGCGGATCGTCCGCTCGTCCATCGCACTCGGGCTGGTGACGGTGCTGGCCGCAGGCTGCGGCTCATCGTCCGGCACCGCATCGCCGGGCGCAGCGTCGGCACCACCCGCATCGGCGGCGCCGGCATCGGCGGCGCCGGCATCCGCGG
>JBJKRK010000368.1:0-7925 GCA_046704705.1 Candidatus Limnocylindrales bacterium
GGGCCGCACCGTGAGTGTCTCGAGCCGCTCGAGCGAGAGCGCCAGGTGTGCGCCGCGCTTCGTCGCCGCAAGCGCGTGGATCTCGTCGACGATCACCCACTCGACGCTCCGCTGCGCTTCCCGGGCCGCAGAAGTCAGCAGCAGGTAGAGCGACTCGGGGGTCGTGCAGAGGATGTCGGGGGGTCGGCGGCCGAACGCGCGGCGCTCCACCTCCGGCGTGTCGCCGGTGCGCAGGCCGACCTGCGGCATGCGCGCCGCGTCGCCGCGCCGATGTGCGGCCACCGCGATCCCGGCCAGGGGCGTGCGGAGATTCCGCTCCACGTCGTGAACGAGCGCCTTCAGGGGCGAGACATACAGCACGCGAAGGCGTCGGCGCGGATCGGGCGCCGCGGCGTCGCCGGTCAGCCTGTCGATGCACCAGAGGAACGCGGCCAGGGTCTTCCCCGACCCCGTGGGCGCACAGATCAGCGTGTGCGCACCGCGGGCGATGGCGGGCCAGCCCAGCGCCTGCGCGGGAGTCGGCGCCTCGAATGCCGAGGTGAACCAGTCCCGCGTCGCGGGCCGAAAGGCGGCGAGCGGATCGGCGGCGAGCGGATCGGCGGCATGCGGATGGGCGGCGTGCGGGGCCCCCGGCCGTTGTCGGTTCACGGGAGCGCGAGTATAGGGTTCCCTTCGCCGCAGGCGCGCGTCATCGCCCGTTCGCTTTGCCGCCGGCGCGGGCAGCCGGCGCGTGGCAGCCCGCTCGCGCTGCGCGGCGCGTGGCAGCTCAGGTCGGCGCGGGAGCCGTGGGCAGGACCCCGCCCGGCACGGCCCGGGCCACGAGCACCGGGACGCTCGCGTGCTGCACCACGTATTCGGACACGCTCCCCAGGAGCAGCCGGTTCATCACGGAGCGACCGTGGCTGCCCACGACGATCATGTCCGCCGACTCGGACGCTGCCGCCGCCACGATCGCCTCACCGGGCTGGCCCTCGCGCTCGAGGTACGTGGCATCCACGCCCTCCCGCCGCGCCGCCTCGACCACCGTGCGCATGACCTCGTCGGCCTCATCGCGGGCGTCCTCGAGCGCGTCGGCGGCGCGGCCGGTGGCCAATCCGGGCACGGTGACCACCTTCAGCACGATGAGCCTCGCGCCGAGGCAGGTCGCGAGCTGGATGGCCTGCTCGACAGCGGCGCTGGAAGCCGCTGAGCCGTCGGTTGCCGCCAGGATCGTCTCGATCTTCCGCATCACTCCCTCCCCTCCGGGTGCAGGGTGCGCCGCGGCGGGCCTGCCCGCCGGTGCCGGACGGCCCGAAGCCCACGGTCAGGCGGCCCACCACCCCGGGGCGAAGACCGCGGGAATCGCAGGAAATCAGGCCGTGAGCGAGCGAAGCTCTCCGGCCAGCGTCCGGTCGTCCACCCGCTTGAGAAGCGTCGCTCCGATGCCTCGGGAGGTGGCGTCCAGACGCTCCTGCTGACTCCAGTACGCGGCAAGCACGGCGATCCGCTGGCGCGCCATCGCTCCTTCGAGCGCGGCGACCACGGCGCGCCAGCCACCCGCGATGTCCCCGTCGACGAGCGCCACATCCGGCTGCAGGCGCATGGCCGCCTCGGCCGCGGTCAGCGCGTTGCCCGCGGTGGCGACCACTTCGAAGCCGTGACGGGAGAGATGTGCGACGAGCGCTCCCGAAGCGACCGGGTGGCCGGAGACCACCAGCACACGCACGGAGGGGATACCGAGGGAGGATCCCATGGCGGAAGCCTTGCGCCGATCCCACGAGCTGCGGAGAGACGACAATCCCGAAGAGATGGGCCGTTCGGCCCTACGCACCCGGCCGCGGGAACGGCAACCTATGGCACAAGGCGAACGCCGCAGGGGACGCGCGGCGTTCGCCTCGTTCTATGTGCGGGATCGCGTGCGGGACGGGGATCGACGCGCGTACCGCGGGCCCCGCCGCCTCGCGCAGGGAGCACGCGCTCGTCCTGCATGAAGTGCGGCAGTCGGTCCCCTCCACCGACCCGATCGAGACGTGCCCGCCGGGCGCCAGATCGGTGTGCCGACGGTCACGCCGCGTGGCATCCTTCCGCCATGGGCGAAGCCATCCGCCTGCCGGTCGACCGCCTCCGACGACGCTGCGACCCGGCGAGCCTCCCGTTCGCCAGCACCGTCGAGCTGGAGCCGCTGGAGGGAACGATCGGGCAGCCGCGCGCCACGAGCGCCATCGACTTCGGGCTCGACATCCGCAGCGCCGGGTACAACCTGTTCGTCCTCGGCCCGACAGGCACAGGCAAGCGCACGACGCTCGAGACGGAGCTGCGACGCCTCGCGGCCGGACAACCCAGGCCCGGCGACTGGGTCTACCTCTTCGACTTCGGCAGCGAGCGCCGGGCCATCGCCCTGGAGCTGCCGGGCGGCAGCGCGCCCCGTTTCGCCCGTGAGATGCGGCGCTTCGTCGAGGATGCCGTCCGGGAGATCGCGCGATCCTTCGAGAGCGACGAATACCAGCGCCGGAGCCGCCAGCTGGGGGCCGAGCTGGACGCGCGCCGAGAGCACACGCTGGCGGCCTTCCGGCAGGCCGCGACCCAGCTCGGGCTCGCCCTGGAGTTCACGCCCGCGGGCGTTGCCACGGCGCCGCTCGTCGACGGCAAGCCGGTGAGCGCCGAGACGTTCGAGGCCCTGAGCGAGGAGCAGAAGGCCGAGTACCGCACCCGTTCCCACGCCATCGAGGAGCAGCTGCCCGACGTCCTGGCCCAGATGCGGAACCTGGAGCGCGAGGGGCGCGCTCGCCTGCGGCAGCTCGACCGCGAGGTCGCGCTCTTCGCCGTGGGCCACTTGATCGATGACCTGAAGGCGCGCCACCAGGAAAGCCCCCGACTCGCCGGCTGGCTGGATCAGGTGCGCGAGGACATCATCGACCACCTGGAGTTCTTCCGGGGCACGGACGGCGCGGCGGCCGACCAGCTCCCCGAGCCGCTCGCGGCGGAGCGTCGGGGCCTCAGGGAAGAGACGCTCGGCCGCTACGAAGTCAACGTGTTCGTCACGCGTGGCGACGTCGAGGGCGCGCCGGTCGTCGTGGAGACCAGCCCCACGTACTACAACGTCTTCGGGCGTCTGGAGTACCGCGCCGTGTTCGGCGCGCTCACGACGGGCCATCGGGACATCCGCTGCGGTGCGATCCATCGCGCGAACGGTGGGTACCTGATGCTCAACGCGGCCGACCTGCTCGCCAGTCCGTTCGCCTGGGAGCGGCTGAAGGAGACGCTGCGCACGGGCAGCGCGCGCGTCGAGAACATGGGTGCGCAGGTCACGCTCTTCCCGACGACCACGCTCGATCCGGAACCGATCCCCGTCGAGCTGAAGGTGATCCTCGTCGGCTCGCCGGCGCTCTACCACCTGCTGTACACGGCAGACGAAGAGTTCCGCAAGCTCTTCAAAGTGCGCGTCGAGTTCGACGTCGAGATGCCCTGGGACGACCGGGCGCCGCTCCTGTACGCCCGTTTCGTGCGGGGCCGTGTCGACGTGGAGGGACTGCGGCACATGGACCGCGAGGCCATCGCGCGCCTCGTGGAGCACGGGGCCCGGCTGGCCGAGGACCAGCGCCGCCTGACGACTCGGTTCGCGGAGATCGTCGACGTCGTCGCCGAGGCAAGCTACTGGGCCGGGGTGGCACAGCGTTCGCTGGTGACGGCCGCGGACGTGGACCGGGCGATCACCGCGCGGCAGGACCGTGCGGGGCTGGTGGAGGAACGGATTCGCGAACTGATCGCGGATGGGACGCTCCACGTGGACACCTCTACCGAGGTGGTCGGCCAGGTGAACGGCCTGGCCGTCGTGTCGGTCGGCGGGCACTCCTTCGGGCGCCCCCTGCGGATCACGGCGAGCTCGGGCGTCGGGCGCGGGGAGGTCGTGAGCGTCGATCGGGAGACGCAGCTCGCCGGCCCGATCTACAGCAAGGGCTTCATGATCCTCGCCGGCTACCTGCAGGAGCGCTACGGCCACGATCGCCCGCTCTCGCTGCGGACGAGCCTCGTCATCGAGCAGTCGTACGAGGAGGTCGAGGGCGACTCGGCGTCGCTGGCGGAGCTCGTCGCGCTGCTCTCCAGCCTGGGCGATGTGCCCATCCACCAGGGCATCGCGGTGACAGGATCCGTCGATCAGAAGGGCCTGGTGCAGCCGATCGGGGGCGTGAACGAGAAGATCGAGGGCTTCTTCAGCGTCTGCCGTCTCCAGGGCTTCACGGGCCGGCAGGGCGTCGTGGTCCCGGCGACGAACGCGCCGAACCTCATGCTCGGCGAGGAAGTCCTCGAAGCGGTGCGGGAGGGGCGCTTCTCCGTGTGGACCGTCGAGACGGTCGACGAGGCGGTCGAGATCCTCACCGGGATGCCGGCCGGCGTTCGCCAGGACGATGGCACCTACCCGGAGGGCTCGCTGCACCGGCGCGTCGACGACCGGCTGGCCGAGATCGTGCGCGCGCTGCGCGAGATGGAGGCGCAGCCCGGAGCAGGCCAGGCGCCGGACGTGTCGGGCCCGAGCTGAGTCCGGACCAGCTCCCCTGCTGTGTCGCGGCCGCTACACGTAGTGGCAGCGCGTCGCGTACGAGCGAAGCTCGTCCCGGAAATCGGGGTGGGCGATGTCGATCAGCTCGCGGGCGCGCTCGCAGACGGTCTTTCCATGCAGGTTGGCCACCCCCCACTCGGTCACGATCGTCTGCACGTGGGCGCGGGTCGTGACGACACCGGCGCCTTCCTTGAGGCAGCCGACGATCCGCGAGACGGTCCCCTCGGCCGCCGTCGAGGGCAGCGCGATGATCGCACGTCCCTCCTCCGCGAGCGCCGCGCCCCGGATGAAGTCCATCTGGCCACCCACGCCGCTGTAGAAGCGCGGGCCGATCGAGTCGGCACACACCTGGCCGGTGAGGTCCACCTCGATGGCGGAGTTGACGGCGCACATGCGACGGAAGCGCCGGATCACCGCCGTGTCGTTCGTGTAATCGGTGGGTCGCATCTCCACCATCGGGTTGTCGTCGACGAAGTCGTACAGCCGACGCGTGCCCATGAGGAACGTCGCCACGATCTTGCCGGGGTTGAGTTCCTTGCGGCGCCCCGTCAGCACCCCCGCCTCGACGAGATCCACCACCGCGTCGGTGAACATCTCGGTATGCACGCCGAGGTCGTGATGGTCCTTGAGGGAGAGCGCCACGGCCGTCGGAATCGCCCCGATCCCCATCTGCAGCGTGCCGCCGTCGGGGATCAGGTCGGCCACGTACGCGGCGATGCGCCGTTCGATCTCGCCCGGCACGAGCGCCGGCACCTCATAGGGCGGAACGTGCACCTCCACCCCGAAGTCGATCTGCGAGACGTGGATGAAGCTGTCCCCGAGTGTCCGCGGCATGGCCGAGTTGAGCTGCGCGATGACGGTCCGCGCCGAGCGGATCGCGGCCGGCATGGCGAGCACCGACGTGCCGAGCGAGCAGAACCCGTGGGCATCGGGCGGCGTGACGTTCACCAGCACCGCGTCGAGCGGCATCAGGCCACGGGTGAAGAGCTGGGGGACGTCCGAGAGGAACACGGGGACGTACTCGGCACGCCCCTCGTTCACCGCCTGGCGGGCGTTCGGACCGATGAACAGCGCGATGTGTCGGAAATGGCCGGCCATCTCGGGCCGCAGCAACGGCCCGGGACCCTCCGTGTGCAGATGGAGGACGCGGACGTCCTCGAGCTCAGGGGCGCGGGCAGCGAGCGCGTCGAGCAGGACGGAGGGAGCTGCCGCGGCCGCATGGACGTAGACGCTGTCGCCAGAACGGATGCCGGCGACGGCCTCCCCGGCCGAGACGATCTTCATCACGGCCGATCCTAGCCCGCGACCATGGCGCCGCGAGAGGCCGAAACGGACCTCGGACCGGGTCAGACGTCCTGATTAGCGCGGCCCGGACGGACCAGCTCCCGCGGCTCCGCAGTCGGATGCCGCGGACGAGCCGCCGGGCCTACTCGGCGCCCGGCAGCCGGTGGCGCGCCACGAAGGCGGCCGCCTGTGAGCGTCGCTGCAGGTTGAGCTTCGCCAGGATCGAGCTGACGTAGTTCTTCACGGTCTTGTCCGAGAGGAAGATCTCGGAGGCGATCTCCTTGTTCGTCTTCCCCTCGGCGATCAGGAGCAGGATCTTCTGCTCCTGGCGGGTGAGCTGGGCAAGCTCGTCGGTGTACGTGCCGCTCGCGATGCGGCGGACCCTGTCGAGCACCTTCTCTGTCACCGCGGGGTCGAGCAGCGACTCGCCCCGGCCCACGGACTCGAGCGCGTTGACCAGGTCCCGGCCGCGGATCTGCTTCAGGAGGTAGCCCGACGCGCCCGCCACGATCGAGGCGAAGACGGCTTCCTCGTCGGGGTAGCTCGTCAGGATCACGACGCGCACGTTGGGCTGCTCCGCGCGGATCTCGCGCGTCGCCTCGATGCCGGACCCATCCGGGAGCCGCACGTCCATCACGACGAGGTCGGGCTGGAACCTGTGGGCCGCCTCGATCGCCTCCGCGGCCGTGCCGGCCTGCGCGACGACCTGGAAGCCCTCCTTCCGGTCGAGTAACGACACCAGGCCCTGGCGCACGACCTCGTGGTCGTCGACGACCAGGAGTCGAAGCGGCATGGCCGCCGATTGTTCTGTCACCGTCGCCTCCTACTCCTGCGTCGTCCCGGGAGTCGCGTGTCCCGCACCCTGCCTGGGCACGCGGACGACGACGCGCGTCCCGCCTCCCGGTGTGCTCTCGACGTGCAGGTCCCCGCCGAGGTCGGCGGCCCGCGTCTGCATGTTGCTCATTCCCAGGTGCCCCGGCCCGAGCCGGGCATTCACGTCGAACCCGATCCCGTCGTCGGTGATCGCAAGTTCGATCGTGTGCTCATCATAGGCGAGCGCGATCTCCGCGTGGCTCGCATGCGCATGCCTGGCCACGTTGCTCAGTGCCTCGCGGGTGAGCTGCAGCAGCTGCGCCGTGACGTCGGCGGCCGCCTCCTGATCGTCGTCCCCGCTGACCTGCAGCGAGATGTCGATCATCGTGTTGATGCGGAACTCCTCGGCCATCGCGGCAAGGGCGTCGACGAGGGTCGCCTGCTCGAGCGGCTCCGGACGCAGCCCGAAGATGAAGTTCCGGATGTCGCGGATGGTCAGGTTGAGCTGCTCGATCGCCCGCTCGATACGGACCTGCGCCTCGGACGGTTCGTCCGCCACGAGCTCGTACGCGTCGTCCAGGCCGAGCCCGACCGCGTAGATGCTCTGGATGATCCCATCGTGCAGGTCGCGACCGATGCGCTGGCGCTCTTCCAGGACCGCCAGGCGCTGCACCTGCTCGTGCAGCCGCGCGTTCTCGATGGCGATCCCGGCATGGTTGGCGAACATCTCGACCAGCCGCTGGTCGGCCTCCGAGAAATCGACGGCGCCGAGCTTGTCGGCAAGATACAGGTTGCCGATCACCCGACCCTTGACGGAGACCGGCACGCCCAGCAGGCTGCGCATCTCGGGATGGTTCGCCGGAAAACCCGCGTGCCGGGGGTCGGCGGCGATGTCGCTGATCCGCAGCGACTGCCCGTCGCGGACGATCACCCCCAGCAGACCCCGGCCGTGCGGCGGGGAACCGATGCGCTGCCGCAACGCACGGCTGATGCCGCTGGTGATGAAGGGGTCGATCGCCTGCTCCTCGTCGAGGATCCCGAGTGCCGCGTAGTGCGCGCCCACGAGCCGCCGCACGTTGTCCACGATGAGCTGCAGGACGCGCTCCATCGAGAGCACGCCGGAGATCGCGCGCGTCGCCGCGTCGAGCGCGGCCAGGCTGTCCGCCACGGTGCGCGTCTCCGTGCGGGCCCAGGCGGCGTCCAGTGCGAGCTCGAGCGCGCGCGCCGCCAGCTCGGGGTGCTGTGCCCGTCCGTCGAGCACGAGCGTGCCGAGCTCGACCCGCCCGTCGTT
>JBJKRK010000369.1:0-14560 GCA_046704705.1 Candidatus Limnocylindrales bacterium
GCCCCGCGCACCGCGGACGCCTCCCGGGCAACCGACCCGTGGCGCGGCCCTACGCGGGCCGACCGGTCCCGCCCGGCGCAGCCCCGCGTCGCGGCGCCTCGACCGGGAAGTGGCGACGGCAGCGCGCCTGGTACTTCTCGGCGCCGCCGACGTGTTCGGGGACGAGGTCGGTGTCGAGTGCGCCGGTCGGTGCGACACGCGCGTGGAAGACGGCATCGGCGCCGCACACGGTGCAGACGGCGGTGAGCTTGTCGACCCGCTCCGCGAGCGCCATGAGCGAGGGCAGCGGCTCGAATGGCTGGCCGGTGAAGGTGACGTCCAGGCCGGCGACCAGCACCGTGAGACCACGGGCCGCGAGCGCTTCCACCGCGTCGATGAGCTCGGGGCCAAAGAAGTGGGCCTCGTCGATCGCGACCACGTCGGCGTCGGACCCGACCACGCGCCCGAGTTCCGCAGCCGAGCGGATCGCCTGCGAGGGAGCCTCACGGCCGGCATGTGTGACGATGCGGCCAGGACGGCCGCGCGTGTCGAGCTCGTGCGTGATCAGGCGCACGTGGCGCCCCCCGATCAGCGCCCGTCGGACGCGCCGCAGCAGCTCCTCCGTCTTGCCCGCGAACATCGGGCCGGCGATGACCTCGACCCGACCCTGCCGTTCACGCCCGAACGGTTGGCCCCGTTCCGTCACCGGGACCTCGAGTTCGGTCGGCGGTGGCCCATCCCCCGGCGTGCCGGGCGGCGGTCGTCGGACGCCGGCCGGCGCGTCAGCGCGGCGCCCGCCATGCCTCCACCGTGGGCCACGCCCAGCGGGCCGACGCGAGCGCGATCACGAGGCCGATCCCGAACATCGTCGGATGAAGGAAGCTGAACCCCAGCTTCGGCATGATCAGCAATTCGACCACGATCCAGACCATCTGTCCGCAGCCGATCACGAACGCAAGGAACGGCGCGGCGCGCGAGCCCAGCAAGCCCATGGCGATCGCGAGCAACGATCCGAGGCCGAAGACACCACCCAGGATCAGGCCCGGCACCAGGTAGTCGCCGAACGGGGTCCCGTCGAGCAGCGCCACGTCGAAGTGCATGATGCTGCCGTCTGGCTGCGCAACGAGCGCGACACCGCCGGCGCCCGCCCCCAGGGCGAGCAGGAGGAGCGCGCCGAGCGCGATCCTGCCGGCCCAGCCGCGCGCTGTTCGCGTGGCGCGTTCGGGCGAACGAGAGACGTACCCTCTGGCAGTCATGACCGTGCCGACTCCCTGCAGGTGGCTGGTGGGGCCGGCTACCCTCGGTCCGGCACGCGGACCGGATTGCGCAGCGCCAGGTACACGAGCGCCGCGAACAACGGCACCTGGATGATGCGCAGGGTGATGCCCCAGACCTCGAACGGGGGAGTCCGGGTCGGCGCAACCGAGATGTAGCCCCAGACGACGAAGAGCTGTAGGAGGGCACCGAGCATCCACAGCGGGCGCCGATCGAACGCCAGCAACAGCAGCGTGCCGAACAGGAAGCCACTGCCGGCCATGGCGCCGAAGACGAGCAGGCCGTCGTCTGCGGCTCCCGGCTCGAGCACCCGCAGCGCACCGAGGCCGATCAGGTAGTAGATCGCGGCGATGGCGGCCGACAGCGCGGCAGCGATGTACCGGACGGATCGTCGACTGAGGTGCACGGCTCCCCTCCCTCGCCCGCCATCGTCCGTATCTCGGAGCGCGACACGAAGTGCCGCCTGGGGGGATCCTGCCTGCCGTTCGGCGCGTCGATCAGCCCCGGTCGGTCGATGCGCGGCCCCCGGAGGGAACGGACGGCGCGACCGCGGACCGCTCGGGCAAGGTCAGTCGCTTCCGCCGATGTCGATCAGGTAGGCGTCCCAGACGAGATCGGCACCACGCTGACGGTGCCGGACCAGCCGCACCATCAGGCGCTCCAGGACAGCGCGCTCCTCGTCCACGTCCGGCCGGCTCGCTGCCCCGACCTGCGCGCGCGCCGCCGCGATCGCCCGCGCGAGGTCCGGATGCTCCTCACGAAGCCGGCGGGCCTTTTCCGAGACATGCGGAGCGAGCGTCTCCATCTCCTGGTACAGGCCGCCCGGCCCCTCGGTGTCCGCGACGTGGCGCTCGAACGCCTGCGCGAGATCGGCCAGGCGGGCTTCGACCTGCGCCCGCCACTCGGCGCCCGAGCGGGCAGCCGCCGACACCGCATCCTCCAGGGCCACGAGCGCCACCCGCAGCTCCCGCCGTCGGGCCTGTGCCGCGCTGAACGCCGGGGTCGGCTGTTCGAGCTGGGTCACCTTCGCACTCCCTCCGCCTGTCTCAGGCTGCCGGCGCCCTCGCCGGGCCGACCGAAGCCCGGTCGCGGCTGTCGGTATCGTACGCGGGCCGCGATCGCATGCGCCGCGCGGTACGGCAGCTGGCACAATCAGCGCCACCGATGGACGTCCACCGCGCCGTGCAGCACGCCACGCAGCCGAAGGCACGCCGCCGGCACGCGGCACAACTCGTCCTCGGCCTCTGCCTGCTCGCGTCGATCGGGCTCGGCACGCCGCGTGCCGCCGGTGCCGCGAGCGGCCCACTGCGGATCGACCTGTATCGCCCGGGTGACTTCGTCTCGCAGACCAACCTGGTGCAGTGTGTCGGGGCGAGCATGCAGATGATGCAGAACATCGTCCGCACGCGCGACGACCGGACCGCGGCGACGCAGAAGCGGCTGTTCGACCTGGCCGTCGCACTGGGAGACCCCACGTTCCAGCGCAGTGGCGGCGTACGCGGCGCCACCGCCCAGGGCTGGGCGGCCGGGCTGAACACCGTCGGCCTCGGGCCGTACCGGGTCGTCGCGGTCGGCACCCTCGACCAGGCTGTCGCGCTCGCGGCGCGGGCCATCCGGAACACCGGCCGGCCGGTCGGCCTCCTTGTCTGGCAGGGAGCGCACGCGTGGGTGATGAGCGGGTTCGAGGCGACGGGCGACCCGCTGGTCGACGCGGCGGCGCGCATCACCGCCGTGCGCGTCCTCGATCCGCTGTACCCACGCCCCGGAGGCGCATGGGGCGCGACGCCGGCCCCGGACAGCCGACTCACCGCGGCACAGCTCGCCCGCGTCTTCGTGCCGTACCGCCCGCATGGTCGCAACACCGCGCTGCGGGGCCAGTACGTTCTGGTCCTGCCCTCGCCGGCCCCGCGGCTGGTCGGGTCGCGCCCCCAGCCCATCTGACGACCCGCATCCAGGCGCGAGGTCCCGCCTCCGGGGCGACGCCGGCCGATCGCCGGCGTCCGCGCGGGGTTGCCCTCAGCGCACCAGATAGAGCTGCACCGGCGACCAGACGCTGTTCGCGTTCGCCGAGGACGGGACTGCCATCGCCCGCACGTACCACCGCCCGGAAACGGTGAACGTCACGGGCAGCTTCGCGAGCCCGGAGGCGTCCGCCGTCACCGTCACCTGTCGCTGCAGCGTCCAGGTCCGGCCGACGAGTCGGTACGCCCGGTACTCCACGCGCCCCACGGGCAGGTCGCTGCGCGCCGGCCGCACCACTGTCGTGAACTCGACAGTCGTCCCGCGCGAAACGCTGCGCACGGCCCCGCGGTTGTCAGGCCGCAGCAGGGCGAGCTGGCGTACGAGCAGGCGCTGTACCGGGCTCGTCGCCGGGGCAAGGTCGGGCCCCCCGTCGAACACGGCACGGTAGTACTGGTTCGCCGCCGGCCGCACCGACAGGTGGACGGTGCCCGCGCTGTCTGTGACGAGCGCCGCCGTGCCCGTCCACGTCTGCCCGTCCGTCGAGCGTTCGATGCGCACGGTGCGGCCCGCCACGTTGGCCCCTGCGGGCGGAGGCGACAGCGTGGCCGCGATGTCGGCCGTGGTCCCCCAGGTGATCACGATGTCCGCCGCACCGAGCGACAGGGTCGGCACTGCCGCCGAGACGGTCAGCGGCGTCGAGTTCGCCGGCGACAGGCCCGGCGCGGTCGCCACCAGGACGAAGCCGCTGCCGGCCGCCGAGATGCTGCAGCCCTGGAAGGTCGCCACCCCCGCCACCGCAGGCTGACTGAGCCCCGCGGGACAGCGCAGCGTGGCGCCGGCCGCGTTGGCCGCCAGCGACAACGTGACCGTGCTGGTCGACGCCGGTCCGTCGGTGACGGGCTGTCCCGTCGAATCCACGACGGCCACGGACGGCTGGACGGGAAGCGGTGCGCCGGCAGCCGCCGCCTGCGGCGAGACGACGAAGCGGAGGGCAGCGGCGCTCGGCGTCGACGGCGGCGCTGTCGGGGTGGGCGTCGCCGAGGTGCCGCCCACGACCTCGACCCCCGGGCCGTAGTACAGCTGGAGGATCGCGTCGGCGGTCATGCCCTGCTCGGCACAGCGCATCGCGCCGATCTGGTAGAGGTACCAGCCGTTCGCGTTCTGGCCACAGGCGAGACCGCTGCCCGCGTCGTAGTGGGTGACGAACAGGCTGCCGCTCTTGTGCAGGCTGACACCCCAGGTCGAGTCGACCGCGCTCACCTCCGAGCTCGACGGGGTCTCCGTCTCCGGTGCGTAGATCTGGTCGGCGGACGAGTCCACGACGTCGTAGCAGGAGCCATCGGCCGCGGTGCCGCCTCGCCAGACCATGGCGTGGTACCAGGCGTACTGCTTGACGGCGACGGCACCCGCCTGCAGCGCCGCGGAGGGATCGTCGGGACCCCATTCGGCCGCCATCACGACCGTGACGTAGTCGTGAAACGGCACCACCTGGACGGACCCCGCTGCGGGTCCCGAGGTGCGCAGCACCCGGATGGTCGTCGGCGGCAGCGTGTCGCTCGTCCAGCCGGTGCAGGTGGCCACGGCCCGCACTGGCGGACGCCCGAGCGATCCGATCGGCGCCGCCGGCAGCGAGATCGGGAGCGCCAGCAGCAAGGCCGCGAGCGCGACACCACCTGCGGCACGCAACCGGGTTCGCGCCGCTCCTGCGCCGGGCTGTCCCCTCATGAGGTCCACTGATGCACGTCGACGATCCTCCCTGTGACGCTTCACGCGCACCATGGGCCGGAACGCGGGCCCGCGTCAAGTCCGGTCGGGGGGCCGGGCGCGCAGCGCGGTCGTGGATTTCTGACCCGTTACCCTCAGGGCCGCTCCACGCCCTCCTCGGAGAGCAGCCGCTCCCGCAGCGCCGCGCGGCGGTCTTCGAGCAGCTCGGCCAGCACGCGACGTCGGTGCGCCGTCCAGTCCGCGCCGATCCAGCCGCAGGCGCAGTGGGTTTCGTCCGAACCGCGCAGCGAGCGCGGGGCGTGACGTGCCAGGAAGGCGGCCACCTCTTCTTCCGAGATCAGACGAATGAGCATCGGCACACCATCCCTGCACCGAAGTCTGGGCAACGCCGGGGCGCTCGCGCAAGGGCCGAGTCGCCCCGGCCAACCGGCAGACGTCCCGGGATGCGCCGGCAGCGCGAATCCTCGTCTCGGGGCATGCTGGAGGACGGATCGCCTGCCGCTGCGGTCCGCACCGACCATCACCCGCTGGAGGATTCGTGCGTGGACATCGACGTCGCCCTCGTGCCGGAGCAGGCACGGTCCTGGGAACCGACCGTGTGCGTGGTCGTCGACGAGCTCCGGGCGAGCTCGACGATCACGGTCCTGCTCGACCTGGGGTGCGGCGAGCTCTGCCTGACGGCCGGCCTGGAGGAGGCACGACGGTTGGCCGCTGTCCGGGGTAGTCTGCTCGTGGGCGAGCGCAACGGCCGCACGCCGCCTGGCTTCGACCTGAACAACTCCCCCAACGAGCTGTCCCGCACGACGGTCGATGGCCGCGACGTCGTCCTCTGCACGACGAACGGCACAGTCGTCATCGGACGCGTGCAGCACATGCCGGCCGTGCTCGTGGGGAGCCTGCTGAACGCCCGGGCGTGCGCCGAGGCGGCCCTCGAGCTTGCGCAGGACACGGGGACGGGTGTGCGGATCGTGTGCGCGGGGCAGCGCGGCAGGTTCGCGCTCGACGACGCGGTGACGGCGGGCGTCGTGGTCGAGCGGATCGTCGAGACGTGCCGGGCACGAGGGACCGAGTACGCCCTGAGCGACGCGGCGCGCGCCTCTGTCGACCTGCGCTCCGCCTATCCGGACCTGCTCACCCCGCTCCGCGAGTCGACCAGCGGGCGCCTGCTCGTCACGGTTGGCGCGGAGGCCGACATCGAGCGCTGTGCGCGCGTGGACAGCAGCCAGTGCGTCCCGATCTTGCGGCGTGGCCGGCAGCTGCGCATCGAGGCACTGGACCGCCGCTGACGGTCGCCTCCACGGGAGCAGCTGCGACGCGCCCGGGGCGCTGCTCAGGCAGGCGCGTCGACCGAACGCGGGGCGTCCGGCGCGAGCGGAGCCTGCAGCTCCGCGTGGAACGGCGGCGCGACGATGGTCAGTCCGCCGTCCACCACCAGCACCTGGCCGGTGATGTAGTCGGCGTTGTCGCTCAGCAGGAACGTCGCGGCGTCGGCCATCTCCTGGGCCGTTCCCATGCGCCGCCGCGGGATGCGCGGCAGGACGCTCTCGAGCGGCGGAATGCCCGGGACACGGTAGAAGAAGGCCGATGAGTCGGTCTCGATGATGCCGCCGCTCACGGCATTGACGGTGATGCCGCGCGGGCCGAACTCGGCCGCCATGAAGCGGACCCAGGCCTCGATCGCGGCCTTCGCGGCGCCCAGGTTCGCGTACGTCGGGTAGGCCCGGATGCTGCCGTAGCTGCTGAGGGCGAGGATGCGCCCTCCCCCGGGCATCAGGCGGACGGCTCGCTGTGCGCCCAGGACGAAGGCCCGCACATTGAGATCGAAGGTCCGGTCGAGGTTGTTCGCGTTCAGGTCCAGGATGTTCTTGAACGCGCTGGCCGCCGCGTTCGAGACGAAGATGTCGAGCCGCTCGAACCGCCCCGCAGCCGCGTCGAACAGCCGGTCGATGTCCGCGGCCTGCTCGATGTCGGCCTGGACGGCCATGCCCTGTCCGCCGGCTGCCTCGATCTCCCGCACCACGGCCACGGCCGCGTCCGCGTTCTTCTTGTAGTTCACCACGACGCTCGCGCCCCCTCGGGCGAGGTTCAGGGCGAGCGCCCTGCCGATCCCCCGCGAGCTCCCCGTGATCAGCGCGACTCTTCCGTCGAACCTCACGCCTCCTCCTCCACTGCCTGCAACCCCGCCGCGAAACGGCGCGCGATCACCGCTTTCTGGATCTCGCTCGTGCCCTCCTCGAAGCGCTGCGCACGCGCGTCGCGGTAGACGCGCTCGATGGGGCTCGACCCGAAGTAGCCGATGCCGCCGTGGATCTGCAGCGCCTTGTCCGTCACGCGCTGGAGCATGTCGACCGCGAACAGCTTCGACATCGACGAGAGCGCCACGGCGTCCTCGCCCGCCTCCCAGGTGCGTGCCGCGTGCAGAACGAGCTGACGGGCGGCCTCGATGTCGGTTGCCATCTCGGCCAGCATGAAGGCAATCGCCTGGCGCTGCGCGAGGTACTTCCCGAACGTCCGCCGCCTGCGCGCATGCGTGATGGCGAGCTCGTGGGCGCGCCTGGCCAGTCCCACGCAGCTCATCGCGACGGAGATCCGGCTCGGAGTCAGGAACCCCCCGAACGCCACGTCCAGCCCCTGCCCCTCGTCGCCCAGCCGGTTGGCCGCCGGCACCGGGGTGCGGTCGAAGACGAAGTGCGCGTGGTCGGTCCCGCGCACCCCGAGCGACTCCGCCATGGGGATCGCCTTGATCCCGGGCGCCGTCCTCTCGACCATCAGGGCCAGCGTGCCCTGCGCACCCCGCGTGCCGGCAAGGCGGGCAAAGGTGAGCAGGTAGTCGGCCTGCATGCCGAACGTGATGAGGTGCTTCTCCCCGGAAAGGTAGTACGTGTCGCCCTCGCGCTCGACCCGGCAGCGGATGTCCGCGCCCGTCCCGGCGGTCGGCTCGGTCAGCGTGAAGGCAACCTTGATGTCGCCCGCCACCTGGGGAAGCACGAAGCGGCGGCGCTGCTCGTCGGTCGCGAGCATGTCGATGGCCCGCCAGACCCCGTTCACGACGTGCACGATCATGCGCAGCGACGCGTGCGACATGGAGAAGAGCTCCATGAGCTCCAGGTAGCGGCTGAAGGGCAGCCCGCGGCCACCGTATGCCTCCGGCGCGGCGAGCCGCAGGTAGCCGCGTTCGCGCAGCTCCGGCCACAGCTCGGCCGGGACGGCTCGTTCCCGTTCGATCCGGCGGGCATACGCTTCGGCCGGCCCGGCGACGTACGTGGCCACCTCCGCTTTCAGCGCCGCGAACGCCGCCTCGTCGAACGTCCCGGCTCCGGCCGCCTGTGCGTTCATGCGGACCTTTCCGTGCTGCTCGGCGGGAGATCCGAATCGCCCGAGCCCGAGGCTGGACGAACCGCCGGGGCGAGGCGGGCGGCGCGCTCCCGGAGCTGGTATCGCTGGATCTTGCCCGACGGCGTGCGGGGCAGCGCGGCGACGATCTCCAGGCGCTCGGGCCAGTACTGGCGCGCGACGGCGCGGTCATCCAGATGATGCTGCAGCGCCGCGAAGTCGAGCCTCCCGCCGGGCCGCAGCACGACGTACGCGCAGGCCCGCTCCCCGAGTCGTCTGTCGGGCATCGCCACGATCGCCACCTCCTGAATCGCTGGATGTTCGTACAGCAGCTGCTCGATCTCGGCCACCGGGATCTTCTCGCCGCCCCGGTTGATCACGTCCTTCACCCGCCCGGTGAGCCGGACGTAGCCGTCCGGATCGAGCACCGCCAGATCGCCGCTGCGGTACCAGCCATCCGGCGTGCAGGCGGCGGCAGTCCATTCAGGGTGCCCCAGGTAGCCTTCGAACAGCAGCGGCGTGCGCAGCTCGAACTCGCCCTCGCTTCCGGCGGGCAGCACGTGGCCCGCGCCGTCGGTGATCCGCACCTGGATCCCCTCGAGCGGACGCCCGTCCGTGCCCCACGCCTTCTCCGGCGGGTCGTCGGGCGTGCCCGCGGTGCCCATGCATGACTCGGTCGACCCCCAGCCCCCGCACACCGCCGCGCCGAGGGCACTGCTTGCCTCGAGGGCCAGCGCGCGCGGCACCGCGGCGCCCGTCGCCACGAAGCAGCGCAGCGCCTGCGGGGGCGCCTCCCCGGCGGTGACGGCCCCCACGAGATCGGCCAGGAAGGGGGTTGCGGCCTGCACGAAGGTCACGCCCCAGTCTCGCAGGGCGCGCAGGCCGGTGCGGCCGTCCCACACGTCCTGCAGCACCTGTGGCGCACCCAGCCGCAGTGCCAGCCACATGCCGTAGAGGAAGCCCGTCTGGTGCGCCAGCGGAGAGGGGATGAAGATCGGATCCTGCCGGGTGAGCCCGAAGTGCCGGATGTGCATCGCCACCGCCAGGTCCAGCGTGGCATGGCGGTGCAGCACACCCTTCGGCTCTCCGGACGTGCCCGACGTGAACAGGAGCTGCGCGGTGGCGTCGGGTGTCGGACCATCGCCCAGTGGCTCGGCTGGCGCTCCCGCACCCTCCTCGAGGGCGCGCTCGAAGCGGTGCCAGCGGAGCGGCGCCGCGCTTCCTGCCGGGCCCGGATGGGGTCCGGACTCCCCCTCGCCACGCACGACGACGACATGCTCCAGGACGCCGAGCCTGCCCTGCATGGACGCGAGCATCGCGGGGTAGTCTCGCTCGCGGAAGCGGCCGGGCACGAAGAGCACCCTCGCCCCGCTGCGCTGCAGCACGAAGGACACCTCACGCTCACGGAAGAAGGGCATGATCGGGCAGCACACCCCACCCACCCGCAGTGTCGCGAGTGAGATCACCACGAACTCCGCCCAGTTGGGAAGCTGGTAGCAGACGGACTCGCCCGGGCCGACACCCAGGCGGCGCAACAGCAGCGCCGTGCGGTCGACCGCCTGCTGCAGCTCGTCCCAGGTGACCGACCGATCGTCTCCGCCGCGCCGCACCTCGACGACGGCGACGTCCGTCGGTCGCTCCGCCGCACAGGCGCGCGCCTGGTCGGTGACGAGGGCCGGGCCGGCGGCGTCCCGGGTTGCGGGGTCCGTCATTCGGGCGCCCCGTCGCTCACTTCCATCGGGATCCCGATCGACGTCATCGCATCGAGGAAGCGGGGATACGAGAGGCGGTAGGCATGCGGGTACGTGATGCTCGTCATCCCGCTGGCCCGCGAGCCGGCGACGGCGAGCGACATCAGCACGCGGTGGTCGTTGTGGGACGAGAGCGCACGTCCCTCGAGCCCGCCGCCACCCTCGCAGATGAGGCGGTGCCCGTCCAACCGGATGCGCGCGCCCATCTGGCGGAGCTGCAGCATCGCCGCCACGCGGTCCGATTCCTTGAGCCGCACGTGATCGACGTTGTCCAGCACGGTCCGGCCGCGCGCCACGCTTCCGAGCACGGAAAGGATCGGGAGCACGTCGGGCATCTCGCGGCAATCCACGTGCGTCCCGCGCAGGTCAGGCGCAGCCTGGCTGACGCGCGCGACCCGCCCCGCATCGTCGAAGGAGAGCGGCACCCCCATCTCCTCCAGGACCCGATAGACCGCCCCCTCGGGATGGTCGGGATGGCTGCTCGTTCCCAGGAAGCGCACGTCGCTCGGGTGGAGCGCCGCGGCCGCGATCCCGAAGACGGCCGAGCCGACATCCGCCGGGAGCGTGAGCGCCGCCGGATGGATCCGCTGCCCGCCATCGACCTCGAAGCGTCGCCAGCCCGGGGCGACGGACACATGCAGCCCGAACTGCCCGAGCATGCGGACGGTGAGCTCGACATACGGTCGCTCGTTCAGCTCGCCGTCGACCTCGATGACGGACGGGCCGCGGCAGAACGGCGCGAGCATCAGGAGCCCGGAGATCCACTGCGAGAGCGTCCCGGCGATGCGGACAGTGCCGCCCGTCGGCTGACCCGGATACACGGTGATGGGCAGCCGCTCTCCCGCGCTCGCTTCGAGCCGGACGCCGAGCGCCCGCAGGGCCTCGAGCAGCGGACCGACCGGCCGCTGCTGGAGGTACTTCTGGCCGTACAGCGTGACGGGCCGGTCGCCGAGGGTGGTCAGCCCGGTGAGGAAGTAGAACGTCGAGCCGGAACTGCCCAGAGAGATGCGCTCCCGCTGAGGACGCAAGGGACCGCCCTGGATGACGTACGTGCCGTCCTCGGCCGAGATCTCGGCGCCGAGGGAGCGCAACGCGTCGACGGTGAACTGCACGTGCCGCGCGTCCGACAGCCCGCCGACGCGCGTCGTTCCCGGCGCGAGCGCTCCCAGGATCAGCGCGCGATGTGCGTGGTACTTCGACGCCGGGATGAGGAGGTCGCCGCTCAGCACGGTGTCCGGGCGACGGACGATCAGGCGCATTGCGCTCCCCTTCCTGTAACCTCGACCCCCCAGGGACGCTCGGAAGCGGGTGCCCGCGCACCCCATTATGCCCGGACACCACAGATCGGATCGACGACGCCACCCCCGCGTCCGACGGGCGGTGCGCAGGTACGTGACGAACGGTGCGCAGGTGTATGGTGAGGGGGGATCTCGCGGGTTCGGACCAGCGCAACGGAGGTTCCGCCATGTCGTACACGGCGAACGCGGCGCAGATGGACACTCGCACGCGCGAACGCGCGCTCGAATGGACCAGGCGCCCGGACGCGTACCTCTCCCCCACCCTGGTCGAGAGCTTTCTTGGCACCGGCGCGTGGGCTGCCGAGTCCTACGTCGACCTGCTGGAGCGACATGCCGCGGCGCGCCCGGAGGCGCCTGCGATCGTCGACCAGACCGGCGCGACCATGTCGTGGGGCGAGTTCAAGGCGCGTAGCGACGCGTTCGCCGCGGCGCTGCTGGACCTCGGCTACCGGCCCGGCGACCGCCTCGGCATCCAGCTTCCCAACTGGTCCGAGTTCTGCGTCGCGGTCCTGGGCTCGGCCCGCATCGGGGTGGTGCCGGTCTTCATGCACACGCCCTATCGGGCCTACGAGCTGGAGTACATCCTGGGCCTCACGGAGGCGCGCGGGCTGCTCGTGCCCGCGACGTACCGCCGCTTCGACCACCTGGCGCTCGCCCGCGACGTGCAGCAGCGGCTGCCCACGCTGCGCGACATCATCGTCGCGCGGGCCGAGCCGCCGCAAGGCATGCTCGCCTTCGACGATCTCGTTTTGGCCCATCGCGGCAAGCCACCCACCGTCGCGCCGCCCGTCTCGACGGATCTCTTCGTCGTGATGTTCACCTCGGGCACGACGGGCCGCCCGAAGGGCGTGATGCATCTCCATGCCAACCTGCTGAACGCGACCCGCAATTACGAACGCGACTTCGCGCTGACCGGCGACGATCGCTGGCTGATCGTCACGCCGCTCACGCACCTGACGGCCTTCGGGATCGCCTTCCTGGGGGGCGTCCTCACCGCGGGTGGCTGCGGCGTGCTGCAGGAGGCCTGGGATGCGAGCGGGGCGCTGGCTCTCGCCGAGGAGCAACGGGTGACGCACTTCGTGGGCGCGCCGCCGATGCTCATCGACGTGGCCCGCAGCCCGGAGCTCGATGGGCGCGACCTGGCGGCGCTGCGCTTCATGATGTACGCGGGCGCCCCCTGCCCGATCGAGATCCTGCGCCGGCTGCACGAGCGCCTGGGGTGCGCCCTCACCGTCTTCTACGGCTGGACCGAGGGCCTCGCGCACACGTACTCGCTGCCCGACGACCCGCTGGAGGTGACCAGCGTCACGATCGGGCGGACGGGTCCCGGCTGGGAATACCGGGTGGTCGACGACCATGCCAGCGACGTTCCCACCGGCGCGCAGGGCGAGTTCTGGGGCCGCGGCCCGAACCTTTCGCCGGGCTACTACCACCAGCCCGACTTCATGGCGGACCGCTACCATCCCGACGGCTGGTTCATGTCGGGCGACATCGTCACGCTGAACGCCGACGGAACGTACACGTTCGTCGCGCGGAAGGACGACCTGATCAACCGGGGCGGCCTGAAGATCGACCCGCGCGAGGTCGAGGAGCTGCTGTACCAGCATCCACAGATCGCACAGGCAGTCGTCGTCGGAACTCCGGACGAGCGCCTGGGGCAGCGTTCCATCGTGTACGTCGTGCCATCCGGGGACGCCACGCTCGATCTGCCCGCCATCACGCGGTTCCTGGAAGAGCGAGGCCTGGCCAAGTTCAAGTGGCCGGAGCGGCTCGAGATCGTGGAGAGGCTCCCCATGACGCCAACGGGGAAGATCATGCGCTACGCCCTGCGCGAACAGTCCGCCGCCCCGGAGGCGGTCGGGTCATGAGGTCAACGTCGGGGGACGGCATGGGACGGACCTCCGCCGACGACGCGTTGCGCGGCGCCCGGGACGGCCGCTCCAGGGGCCCGCGCAGCGTCCGCGTCACCGGCTGGGGCGCCTACGCGCCTGATGGCGTCCTGACGAACCAGGACTTCGAGCAGATCGTCGACACCTCCGACGAGTGGATCGTGACGCGCACCGGGATCCGCGAGCGGCATGTCGCCGCGCCCGAGGAGAGCACCGCGTCGCTCGGGACGGTCGCGGCCCGCCGGGCACTGGCGGTCGCCGGGCTCGACCCCGAGATGATCGACCTGGTCATCGTGACCACCGTCTCGCCCGACCACGGCACGCCGGCGACGGCCTCGTTCGTGAAGGAGGGCATCGGGAACCTGCACGCTGCGGCGATGGACCTCTCGGCCGCATGCTCCGGCTTCGTGTACGGCTACGCCACGGCCCACGCCTGGATCGCGAGCGGGATGTACCGGCACGTGCTCGTGGTGAGCTCCGAGGTGCTCTCCCGCTTCGCCGACTACACGGACCGCAGCATGTGCGTGCTCCTGGGAGACGGTGCCGGGGCCGTGGTGCTGTCGGCCTCCGATGAGCCGGGCGGAGGGCTTCTCGGCCTCGAGCTCACCTGCGATCCCCAGGCGGCCTACGCGATCTGGCTGCCGGCGGGCGGCGCCCGGAGCCCGGCGTCGCCTTCCACGCTCGATCGCCGCGGCCACTACTGGCGCATGGACGGACGCGAGACGTACCGCCACGCCACACGGACCATGGTCGCCTCGGCGCTGCGCGCCGTCGAGCAGGCCGGCATCGCACCATCGGATGTCGCGCTGTTCGTGCCCCACCAGGCCAACCAGCGCATCATCGACACGGTAGCGCGCATGCTCGAGCTGCCCGACGACCGCGTGTTCGTGAACGTCGACAGGTACGGCAACACGTCGTCTGCCTCCATCCCCATCGCGCTCACCGAGGCGATCAGCACGGGGCGTGTGAACGTCGGCGACCGGATCGTGCTGGTCGGCTTCGGGGCCGGTCTGACGAGCGGGGCGGCGGTCGTGGAGTGGACCGCCGACCCGGCGCTCGGTGCGCGCGCCGCCGGGGCGGATCCCCATGTGCACCTCCCGCACCCTCCCGACTGGGAGCTGGAGGACACGCTGCCTCCCGAGGTCAGGCGGCTCGTCCACCCGTCGACGCGCCCGTCGCAGCTCCTGCCGACGCCGCCGGTCGCGGCATAGCGGCGGCGCTCGACCGGGCCCGGCTTCGGCCGCAGATCGTCGCGCAAGCGCGTCGTCTGCGCCTGCGGCGGCACGTAGACTCCGCCCATGCAGCCGAGAGATCCATCCGCCCCCGCGTCCGTCCCGTACGTGCCCGA
>JBJKRK010000370.1:0-4721 GCA_046704705.1 Candidatus Limnocylindrales bacterium
GGCCGTGGCACCCGCGTCGGCCGTGGCGCCCGCGCCCGCCGTGGCGCCCGCGCCCGCGACGAGGTCATCCCTGATGCCCAGCGCGTTGATGGCCGCGCCGAGGAGCAGGAGCACCGCTGCGCCCGCCATGGCAAGGTGGAACGCATCGGTGGAGGCGACGCGGGCGGCGCTCACGAGCTGCGGTCCGACGGAGGCCGCCGGCGCGTTGAACGGCGAGATCGCCTGGCGCACCTGCGCCGATGACGTGTCGAGGCCGGGCAGCCGGTTCCCCAGGTCCGCATAGAACGACAGGGTGACGGCCACGAAGAGGACCGCACCCAGGAGCTGCGGACCGACACGCGAGATCGCGTTGTTCACGGCCGAGGCGATCCCCGCGTTCTCTCGCGGCAGTGAGGTCATCAACGCCGTGGTCAGGGGAGCCACCATGATGGCGAGGCCCACCCCGAAGAGCAGGATCCCGGGCAGGAAGTCGACGAGGTACCCGCTCGACGGGATCCAGCTCACGAAGTCGCCGGGGCGCAGCGCCCACGCCTGGCTGGTCGGCGGCACCCGCACCAGCCAGAGGAGCCCGAGGCCCATGAGTGCCGGGCCCACGGCCATGAAGCGCCGCGGGCCGAAGCGGGCTCCGAGTGTTCCGATCCGCGACGAGAAGAGGATCAGCAGCACGCTGCCCGGCACGCTCAGGAACCCGGCCGCAGCCGCCGTGTAGCCCAACGTTCCCTGCACGAAGATCGCCATCTCGTACGTGGACACGTACAGGGCGCCGTAGATCAGGAACGTGGAAGCGTTCGTCACGGAGAAGTTGCGCGACCGAAAGAGCCCGAGCGGCACGAGCGGGTGCCGGCCGCGGGACATCGACAGGAGGAAGAGCACAGAGGCCGCGGCCCCCACGCCCAGCGACACCGGGCCGACCGCGTCACGCCACTCGTGCTGCTGGCCGTAGATCGCGCCGAACGACAGGCCGCCCACGGCGAGCGCCGCCAGCACGGCCCCGCCCCAGTCGAAGTGGGGGCTGGCGTGCGGGTCCCGGCTCTCCTCGACGTAGCGCAGCGTGGCCCACAACGCGACCACGATGAGCGGAAGGTTGATCAGGAACACGGCGCGCCAGGAGATCTCCTCGACGAGGAGCCCGCCCACGACGGGGCCCAGGATCGTGGTGGCGCCGGATGCCCCGGCCCACAGGCCGAAGGCGCGGCCGAGCTCCTCGCCTTCCAGGCTTGCGGTCAGGATGGCGAGCGAACCGGGGACGAGCAGCGCGCCCGCGGCCCCCTGGGCCAGGCGGAAGAGCACCAGGGTCTCGAGCGACGGCGCGATCGCGCAGAGCGCGGAGGTGATCCCGAATCCGGCCAGGCCGAGGGCGAAGAAGAACCGCCTGCCGCGCGCGTCGGCCAGTGCTCCGGCGAGGATCAGCAGCGCGCTGAGCGTGAGCAGGTACCCGTTGTACACGTAGGACTCGCCTTCCAGGGCGCCGAACAGGTGGCTCGGCAGGTCCTGCCCGATGCGCTGCAGCGCGACGTTCACCACGGTCGAATCCAGGAAGACGATCCCCGACCCCAGGATCGCGGCGAGCATGGTGCCCTGGCGGCGGTTCACCTCAACCCTCCACCGGCAACGTCCCGACCCACGCGCGCGAATGCGATCGGCTGCTCGAGGGTCATCGGGCCGGCCCGGAGCGGCTCGGGTCCGCAGCAGCACAGGGCCCAGGCCGTGAAGGGCCCAAGCGGGCGAGAAGCCATCGTCTCGCAGGCGGGGCGGCGCGATGCATTCGAGGAAGGGGTCGCCGGGACGTACTCGCGGTCCGCGCACCCACCGTGTGCCGTGCGCCGACCATCACGGTCGACGCGTCGCGCGGGCCGCCGACTCGCATGCGGGAGCCGACGCGCGGATGGAGAACGAGCGGGGACGCGACATCTCTCCTCCCTGCCCGGCCGTCCGCCGCGGTTGCGGCAGGGACGCCGTGGCCTGTGGGGCGGACTGGGCATGCGGAGCGTTGGGCGCGATCCACTGGCAGGTCGACCACGAGGGCCCGCGACCTGACGCCCGCCGTGCGGCGGATGGTGCACGGCGGCTCCGGGTTTGTAAAGGGGTGACGTGTGGGCTGTGCACGGCCCGCGGCTTCGTCACGCCAGTCGGCCGGCGACCCTGTCACTGCGCGGAAAAGCCGCACTTCTTGTCGAACGGCACCGGGCCCCGCACGGGGCGATTCGGCGAGATCCGGTACCCTTACCCCTCTCCGGGGGACTCGCAGCGGAGGCCCGCCGGCATGACGCTCTATCCTTCCCCACACGACGACCAGCCGGACGCGGTGGAGCGCGTCCGCGTCTCCACCTCGCGGCGTCCGCTGCTCTCGGCGCTGGCAGTCGTCGCCCTCGTCTCGGGCCTCGTCGGCATGGGGGTGGCGGGCCGCGTCGAAGCCCCTCGGGCACCGGCCGCGCCCAGCCCCGTGAGCGACTCGCCCGCGACTGTGCCGCCCCCCACACCGGCGTCGACGCCCGTCGCCGGGCTCGGCATCACCGGCGTGGTGCCACCCCCAGGGTCCGTGGTGAAGCTGCGGCTGGCAGCCGGCGCGAGCCTCACCGCGATGGCCGCAGCGGGCCACCGTTTCTACTACGTGGCCGACGGCGGCTCGGTCATCCGGCTCGTCGACCCGGTGGACACGCGGCTCGATCTGCCCCTCACGAGGCTCGACAGCGGGCACCAGGCGGTCTCCCTCGCCGCTGCGGGTGACTGGCTCGCCTGGGTCGAGCTGTGGACCGCGACTGGAACGTGCGGCGGGGAACCGGCGAACGGCCTCGCCTGGAAGATCGTGCTGGCGAACGTGGTGACGGGGCTCGGCGGGCCCGTGCTGCAGGGTCCGTCGGGATCGTCGTCCGGCGTGGCAGCGGGAACGAACCCCTGCGTCACCCCGGTGCCGCTGATCGCGCTGTCGGGAGATGCCATTGCATACACGGTGCCCGGGGGCGCGGCCGGCGCTCCGGGCGCGGCGTTGCCGGTGGTCGAGGTACACGACCTCTCGGGCAACCTGCTGTGGACCGCCAGCCCCGCCCTGTCCATCCGCGGTCTGCAGCTGGCGGGCGCGGACACGCTGGCCGTCGTCGGAACGGCGCCCGGGCTCGCCGGAGCGCAGTCGACAGCGACCTCGGTGGCCGTCATCCGCCGCGAGGCACCGGCGCACCCGATCGTGACGCTCCCCACCTCAGGGGGCGTCGCGCTCAGTCGGGACGCCTCCACCCTGCTGTTCGACTCCACGGGCGGCGCTTCACCGGGTGGACCGGCGGGCCACGGCGTCCCGGCTGGCGCGCCACCCGGTAGCAAGTCTCCATCCGGCCGGCTCGGGTCGGCGGTCTGGTCGGTCACCCTGAGCGGGTCGGGCCACACGCCCGTCCGCATTGCACCGACGCCGACCGCCACACCGGGGACGGGGGCGGACGCACCGGTCGTCGGCAGCAGCGCGACGGACCCGGTCGCGCTCTGGCGGGAGGGGACGCCGGACGGTCTCGCATACCCCGTGGTGGCGGCAGTCCCCGGATCAGCCCGAGCGGTCCTGGACGTCCCCGCCCCGATGTGGGCGAGCGTGCAGCGGCCGTGGGCGTACTGGGTCAGCCTGGCCGACGGGAGCGCCCCGCGCCTCTATGCCGTGCGCCTGAACAGCCTCGGCATCCCTGGGAGCTGAGCCGGTCAGGCTCCCTTCAGCGCCTTCAGGCGCGTCTCGACCTCGAGCTCCTCCTGCTCGTCGCCAAGCTGCGCGAACTGCTCATCGAGGGACGTGGCGGCAACCTCCGACATGCCGCGGGCCATCGCCTCCTGTCGGCGGATGCGATCCTCGAAGCGGCTGAGCTCGCTCGTCGGGTCCATCACCGACACATCGCGCAGCGTCTGCTGCACCTGCACCTGCGCCTGGGCCATCTTCGCCCGGCTCACGAGCTCGTCGCGCTTCTGCACGAGCTCTTCGCGCTTCACGCGGAGCTTGGTCAGGCCGTCCTTCAGCCTGTCGACGAGCTCCGTCTGCTGCGCGATCTGCGTCTCGAACGCCTTGACCTGCTCCTCGAAGCTCAGCTGCCTGCGCAGGGCGATCTTCGCGAGCTCGTCGAACCGGTCCGCCTCGCCCGCGCTCCCTGCGGCGCGGAGCTCATCGGCCTTGCGTGACGCGGCGGCAGCCTTGCCACCCCACTCGGCGGCCGCGGCTCGGGCTTCCTTCGCGTCGTCCTCCACGAGCCTGAGGTTGCCGACCGTCTGCGCAACGGCCTCCTCGGCCTCCGCCATGTTGTTGGTGAAGTCCCGGATGAGCTGGTCGAGCATCTTCTCCGGATCCTCGGCACCGTCCAGCAGCGCGTTGACGTTGGCCCGGATCAGCTGGCCGATGCGCCCCAGGATCGTGGTCTGTGCCATCGTTCGATCTCCCTCTCTCTGCCTGTTGCTCGTCCGATCGTCACGCGCGCGGTTGATGCGCCGTGCGTTCGTTCACCATGAGCCGCCGCCCCCACGGCCGCCGCCCCAGCCGCCCCCGCCGCCGCGACCGATTCCGCCGAGACCGCCGAAGCCACCGCCGCCGCCGCGACCGAAGCCGCCCCTGCCAGGCATGCCCCACGGCGTGCCGCCGAAACCGCCGCCACGCCGGCCCACGTTGCCGAGGATGCTGCCCAGGATGATTCCGCCGATGATCGCGCCCGTCGGGTCGCCGCGACGATGTCCCCCGCCGTCCCAGTCGTCGAAGTCCGAGC
>JBJKRK010000371.1:0-5053 GCA_046704705.1 Candidatus Limnocylindrales bacterium
CCACAAGCGCTGCGAGCAGCTCGCGCGCCGCGGCCTTCGCGTCCGTGGCGGCCTCCGTCACCGGCCCGATGCAGGCGGGGCAGCCCGACTCGCAGGGGCACGTGGCCACCAGGTCGAGCGCGCCCGACACGAGCTCCGCGTGGCGCTCGAAGAGGCGGGCCGCCAGGCCCACGCCGCCGGGCACGCCCTCGTACAGGTAGATCACGGGCCGGGCGGCGTGCGGGGAGCGGACCTGCGTGACCAGGCCGAGGTCGCGCGGGTCGCTCATCAGCAGGACACTCGCCACGCCCTGCAACGCGCGGCCCGCGCCCGTCAGGGCGGCCTCGAGTGCCGCGCGGGACCACGCCGCGGCCGCAGACGGATCCAGGGCCACCCAGTAGGCGGTCGTGTGGAGCTCGATCTCGGGGAGGTGGATCCGGCCCCAGCCGAGGTTCTCGTTCGTCTCGAGGCGGAGCTTCTTGTAGATCGTGGCGAGGCTGCTCACCATCACCTCGCCGTGCGCGGCGGTCGCTGCCGGGACCGTGGCCTCCGCGAAGGTCTCCAGGGGCTTGAGCGTGACCGCCAGGTCGGCCTGTGTGTAGTGATCGACGTCGACCCGATGGACGTACGCCTTTCGCTCGTCCCAGTCGAGCCGATCGACGTGGTACTGCGCCGACTCATGGAGGTAGAGGGCGCCCTCGTGCACCAGCGTCGGCGCCGCGAACAGGTCCACCTCGCCGATCACCCTCGGGCGGTCGTCCGACCCGTCGACGATCACGACGTTCTCCTGGGCCGCGCTGCGCAGCGAGATCTCGCTCGCCGGGAAGTTCTCACTGGCCCAGTACCAGCGCCCGTCGGCGGCCAGGCGCACATGACCTTCCTCGGCGAGAAAGGCGAGGAGCTCATCGGCGGGCTCCGGACCGAAGCGCTCCCCCTGCCCGAAGGGGAGCTCGAACGTCGCCGCACGGAGATGCGCCAGCAGGACGTGCAGGTTGTCCGGATCCAGGCGCGCCTCCTCCGGATCGCTCGCGAACAGGTAGTCGGGATGGTGCACGACGTACTGGTCGACTGCGCCCGCGCCGGCGACGAGCACCGCGGCGCTCGCGTCCGACCGCCTGCCCGCGCGTCCCATCTGCTGCCAGGTCGCCGCGACGGAGCCCGGATACCCTGCCAACACAGCGGCATCGAGCCGGCCGATGTCCACCCCCAGCTCCAGCGCGTTGGTGGTGACCACGCCGAGAAGGTCGCCCGTGCGCAGGCCCTGCTCGATCGACCGCCGTTCGGTCGGCAGGTACCCGCCGCGGTACCCGCGGACGCGCTCGACAGGCCCGCGCCCCTCGCGGAGCGCATCGCGCAGGCCGGTGAGCATCAGCTCGACGCTGGTGCGGCTGCGCCCGAAGACGGCCGTCTGGCGCTCGGCGCGCAGGAACGCGAGGGCCACCCGTTCCGCCAGGCGAAGCGAGCTTGCGCGCAGTCCCGTCCGCTCGTCGAGGACGGGAGGATCGAGGAGGAGGACGTGGCGCTCACCGGCCGGCGCGCCGTTGCGGTCGATCAGGCGTGGATGCCGTCCGGTGAGCAAGGCTGCGAGCTCGACCGGGTTGCCGATGGTGGCCGAGCACAGGACGATCTGCGGGTGGCTCCCGTAATGGGCGCAGATCCGCAGCAGGCGCCGGAGCACGTTCGCGACGTGGCTGCCGAAGACCCCCCGGTACGTATGCAGCTCGTCCAGGACCACGTAGCGGAGGTTCTCGAAGAGGCGGAACCATTTCGTGTGGTGCGGCAGGATGGCGGCGTGCAGCATGTCCGGGTTCGTGACGACCACCTGCCCGGCAGCCCGGATCGACGAGCGGATGGGTCCCGGCGTGTCGCCGTCGTACGTCCCGCAGGCCACATCGAGCCGGGCCGCCGCGGCGAGCTCGCGGAAGGCTGCCACCTGGTCCTGCCCGAGCGCCTTGGTGGGGAAGAGGTACAGTGCGCGCGCCGCCGGGTCAGCGGCGACCGCGTCGAGGACCGGCAGGTTGTAGCAGAGGGTCTTCCCGGACGCCGTGGGGGTGACGACCACGACGTCCTCGCCCTTCCGGAGCGCCTCGACCGCGTCGGCCTGGTGCCTGTACAGTCGCCCAAGGCCCCGCTGCATCAATCCATCCCGCAGGCGCGGATCCAGCCAGTCGGGGAGGGGTACCCAGTCAGCACCGCGGGCCGGGAGCACGCGATGCTCGATCAGGCTCTGCGAGACGAAGGGGTCGGCCAGGAGTCGTTCCACGACGTGCGTTGTGGGGGCTGCGGCGTACAGGCGCATGGCTGACTCCAGAATGGCACGGATGTTCTGTTTCCGGGCAGTCTAGCAGGCCTGGCAATCCCGCAGGCGCAACGGATGCGCCACGGCCCGAGCGTCCGGGCGCGCGTTGACAGGGCAGCTGGGGGGAGCTACGCTCGCGCGCGTGGCGGGCAGGCAGCGTTGGACGCACGGGGCAGAGGCTGGGGAATCCGAGGATCCCGGGCGGCGGCCGCGCAGGACGATTCGAAGCGCGCCCGGCTGGGAGGGTGGCTCGGACTCCGGCGTCCCGTCGACGGGGTCGGGCGACGGCAGTCCCGTCCCCGAGGGCAGCGCCCCCACGGCCGAGGCGGCACTTCCCGGGCTCGGCATCACGCGGCGGCACCTGGCGGTGTTCGCCGGCGCCGTCATCGCGGTCTGGATCCTCTTCGTCTTCGCCCGCGCCGTCTCCGACGCGGCGTCCATCACGGCGCAGGAGGCGCACCTCCGCGCACAGAACGCAGGCCTGCAGGCCCAGGTCTCGGCGCGCCAGGCCGAACTGACGACGATCCAATCGCCGGCGTTCATCGCGCTCGAGGGCCGCGCCTACGGGTACGGCGCGCCCGACGAGCAGGTCTTCGCGCTGCGTCCCGGCGCGCCACCACCGCCCCGCATCACGCCGCTGGGCACGGGACCGGCCGCCGGCGCCACGCAGACGCCGCTGGACGCCTGGCTGGAGCTGCTCTTCGGACACTGAATCCGACACTGAAGTCGCTCGGCTGCGATTTCGGAGCAGCACGGCGGGCCGGGCCAGGCTCCTGGGGCAGGGTTGTCGGGCCGCGACCCGACAAATCCGCCCCGCGCCGCACCACGTATCCGATGGTGAGGGCGGTCCCACCCGCGTTCCACATCCCGCCCACCCCCATGGAGGAGCCCGGCGCAATGAACCACCCGGTGCGAGCTCGCCTGCTCGCCACCTTGGCTCTCGTTTCCTCTCTCGCCGTGCTTGCGATGACCGTGTTCGCCGGGGCGTTCCCCGTCATGGCACAGTCCGCGACGGCGAGCCCGGTGGTGGCCACCCAGGCCCCGACCGCGACGCCCGCGCCGACGGCCACGCCCGCGCCTCCCGCCAGCGTGACCCTCAGCACGGCCACGAGCAGCACGCTCGGAAAGTACCTGACCGGCCCGAACGGCCACGCCCTGTACTGGCTCTCGTCCGACACCTCGACGGGCAGCACCTGCACGGGCCATTGCCTGACCATCTGGCCGCCGCTGTATGTCGCGGCCGGCGGCGCCCTCAACCTTCCGGCTGGCGTCAGCGGCACGCTCACGACCGTGACCCGCGCTGACACCGGTGGGACGCAGGTGCGCTACGACGGTCATCCGCTCTACTACTTCGCGGGCGACTCCGCCGCGGGCCAGACCAACGGCGAGGGGATCAAGGCGTTCGGCGGCACCTGGCACGTCGCGGCGGTCGCCGCTGCAACGACGTCCACGCCGGCGGCGGCCCAGTCCAGCGCCCCGACGGGCTCGGTTCTCCCTGTCACCAGCACGAGCGGCGGGCAGACCGGGAGCGTCGGCGGCGGCGCCCTGCTCGTCGTCCTGCTCGGCCTGGCGGCCATCACGATCGCCGTGCTCGCGGTGAGCCCGCTGCCGCGGAGGTGGCGGCACCACTGAGGTCGCGTCACCCGTAGGTTCCATGGCGCCCCGCGGCTGCACATCGAAGCGGCTGCGGGGCGCCGTTGTGTGTGGCCGCGCGGTCTGCTTCGTGCCGGGCGCCGCGCGGTCTGCATCCGGGCAGGCCCCAGGTGCTCTGCTCCGGACAGGCCGGCGCCGCGCGGTCGGGAGCAGTCCGGCGCCGCGCGGCCGGGGGCAGGCCGGCGCCTTGATCTGCACGATGTGAGGGGACGGAGTAGGCTCCCCGCAGAGGTTGATTGTTGACGCAACGGGTTGCGCGTGCCCGCGCAACGGCATGCTCCGGGGAGGTGACCCGCATCGATGCTCGACTTCACTGACGTTCGCGAAGGGCGGCGCACGCTGGCCGATCTCGCCGTCGGGCTCTCCCGTCCCGACCTGGCTCAGGCGAGCCGGTCGATGACAGAGGCGATCCTGACCCGGATCGATGGCTGTCGAGACGAAGACGTGACGTTCGTCCCTGTGGATCCGGAAGCGAAGGACGAGTTCGCCGCCGACGCTTCCGAGGTCGGCCTTCCCTGGACGCTCGGCCACGTGATCGCGCACGTGACGGCGAGCGCGGAGGAGGCAGCGTTCATCGCGGCCGAGATGGCGCGGGGCATCCCGCCGCACGGACGCTCGCGCTTCGAGGTGCCCTGGCGCGAGGTGAGCACGCTCGAGGCGTGCCGGCACCGGCTCGACGAGAGTCTCCGCATGATCCTGGCGTCGCTGGACACCTGGCCGGACGCGCCGCACCTCGACGTGCTCTGGGAGGCGCCGCATGGCGGCGGTCCGCGGAACGCCGTGGCCCGGTTCCTCGGCGGCCTGTCGCACGCCGACGCACATCTGGAGCAGGTCGCGGAGATCGTCCGCCAGGGGCAGGCGCGGAGAGCGGAGCGCGAGGGCGCGCGCGCCGCACGGTAGGGGCGCCGAACTGGGCCACGAGGACCGGGTCAACTACGGTCCCGCGTGCGCGCTTTGGTCGCGGTCTCGTGTGCGCCCGCTGGCGGCCACCCGTCCGACTCCGCCGCGCGCGCCGCCACTGCGCCCTGCGCTAAGATTCGGCGACGTCGGCGGCGGAGTAGCTCAGTGGTAGAGCAGGGGACTCATAAGCCCTTGGTCACAGGTTCGAATCCTGTCTCCGCT
>JBJKRK010000372.1:0-9915 GCA_046704705.1 Candidatus Limnocylindrales bacterium
CGGCACGAGTCGGCGGGACTGACGGCGAGCGTCAGCGGATCTCGACCATGCCGCCTGCGGTCAGGTTGACGCTCTGCGACGCCGCGACCGCCTGGATGATCGCGGGCTCCCACGCGTAGCTGCCGGCGGTCACCACGCGCGCCAGGTAGCGCAGCGTGAACGAGCGCTGCTTGGTCGTCGGCGAGATCGAGAACAGGACGCGCTGCCCCTCGACCGCGTACGGCCAGATCACGGGCTCCTCCGGCGAGGATGTCGCCGCCACCGAGTCGCCCCCGGAGGGCCAGGCCGCGTAGCGCGTCACCGGAGCAAGACCGGATGGCAGCAGGTCGATCACCTGGTACGGCCCGTCGACTGCCTGCGGGCCGAACGTTGCCCGCAGCGTCACCTGGACGACGTCCGAGCCGCTCAGGGCGCCGGACGGGCTGACCGAACGCGCCAGGGTCAGGGAGGGATCGCGCTGCACGGCGGTGGCGTCGAGCGGCACCTGCCAGCTCGCGGCCACGGCGACCCTGCCGCGCAACGGCTCGAGGACGAACGTCGCACGCTGGGCCGCGGTGAACGTCAGGGTCTCCGCCTCCCCCGGCCCCAGGTCCACGACGTACCGTGTCCCGTCCACGCTCCAGGCGAAACCGGCCGCCGCTGCCGGCGTGCGCGCCAGAACCCGCTGAACGTACGAGAGCTCGTGGAGCGAGAACAACTGGTCGGTCGCATGGTTCGCCCGGACGTACGCCTCGGCCTGCGCCGCGATGGGATCGCCCAGGCCTGCCGCGATCAGCGCGAGCAGGGCGGTTGCCTCGAGCGTGTCGTCGAGCGTCGCACCGACCCTGAGGCGCACCCACGCGCCCATCTGCTCGCCGCCGGCCTGCAGCAGGGCTCGCTCGATCGATCGGGCCGTCGAGTCGTCGCCCACCGCCTCGGCGGCCAGGGCGAGGTAGAGCCGCTCGCGGGTCGTCAGGTCCGGCTGGGCGAGCGCGCTGCGGACCTCCACGAGTGTCGCGCCACCGAGGCTCGCCGTCCCCGCGAGGGCCATGGCGTTCTGCTCGCGCGTGCGCGCCAGCGGGTCGTTCGTGCCGAACGCGGACTGGAGCGCGTACTGCAGCCTGTTCGCGTCGAGGCGATCGGGCGCCAGGACCGCCAGCTCGACGGCCAGCACGCTGTCGACAGATGAATACGGCAGCAGCGAGACAGCGCCGTCTTCGCGCTGGTAGCGCGCCGGATCGAACGTCGCCGGCGGCAGGCTGTCCGGATCGCGGCCGAACTCGCGGATCAGCAGATCCCGTGCCCAGGCCTGGGCGAGCGCCTGGTCGAGTCGCGCGCCGCCGGACCAGGCGAGCGATTCGAGCAGGGGTACGAACTGCCCGCGGCCCGCGTCCGTGACGGTGTATGTCGTCATGCCGGTGCCGCTCGTGCCCGGCGGCGCCCCCGGCCCCGCCCCCTCCTCGAGCACCGAGTACGCGGTATGCGTTTCCGCAAGACGCGAGTCGAGCACCGTGAACGTGCGCGTCAGGCGGTCGGAGAGCCCGGTCGTGCCGGAACCGCTCGAGCCGGCGATCGCGATGTCGTGCATCCCCGGAGTGAGCGCCGGCAGCGGCACGTCCACCTGCGTGAACGCCGTCCCCGTCACCGTCGTCCGAGGCAATGAGAGCGACCGGGAGCTGACGGTGAAGGTGACCGCGTCGCCGGCCCTCAGGGCGGACCCGTACGCCCGCAGGCCGATCGACGGCCGATCCGCGCTGAGGTACTCGGGCGCCAGCGTCGTCTCGACGAAGAACGGAAGGCCGACCGGCACGACGACCGAGGACTCTCCGGCCAGGAGATTGCGGCTCACCCCGCTCGCGCTGACGCGCCAGGAGGTCAGGTCGTCCGAGAGCGAGAACGAGGTCTGCGCCCGCCCGTCCGCGTCGGTCTCCACCTGCTGGAACAGGAGCGTGTCCCGGAAATCGTCCCGCGCACCCGTCGCGCTGCCCATCCCGCCACCCGAGGGCGGCAACGGGACGGGGTGCGACGTGTGGCTGTAGAGCAGCCCCGAGCCCACGGAGCGATACAGATCGGCGACCGGATCGGCTTCCGCCGCGCCCCCGATGTCGAAGAGCTTCTCGTCCACTGCGCGCAGGGTCACCGTTGCGGGGACCGGATGGCCGGTCGCGTCCGTGGTGCGCACGTCGAGCCTGACCGTGCCGCCCGGGCGATACTGCCGGGCATCCGTCGCCAGGGAGATCGCCAGCTCCCGATCGGCGGTTTCCACGAAGGCCCGGAAGTCGTACAGGGCGACCTCGTAGTTGGAGCCGGTGAAGCGCACGCCTTCGACCGAGATCGACGGCGCATCCGCCGCACGGAAGGTCGTTGCGAGTCGCGGTGACCCCTGCACCACCACCTCGCGGATCCCACGCTGCATCCGCAGGAAGAGGTACCGGTTCGACCCGCCGGAGGGCATCGTGCCGTTCTGGTCGCGCATCGTGAGCGGCATCGCCTGGCCGATGTCGTAGCGACAGGTCCACCAGAAGCAGGGCACGTCGGCCTCGAGGGTCGGGTAACCCTGCGTCTCCACCTGCGGCGGCGAGGCCCCGGCGACGACAGTCTCGACCCTCCCCCGGTCATCGCGGGCCGTCAGGTAGACCTTGTAGTCGTCGTCTGCGCTCGGAGCGGGGATCGACAGGGTGTACCGGCCGGTCGCGTCGGTCGTCAGACTCCCCGTGTAGATCTCGCGTTCCTCGATGTCGTAGTCGTACAGGTCCACGGCGCGCTTGTTGATGAAGTCGTACGAGTGCCCGGCGAGCTGTCGCACCTCGACCCGCTCGACCACGCGCGCCTGGATCGCCCCGGACGCGATCGGTGTGCCCCGCGGGTCGACCTCCTCCTCCCCGGCTGCCAGCTGTCGGTCCACTGCCACCAGGTCGAGGTCATGCAGGGTGCCGCGCACGACGACTCGTCCGCCGGTGACCGTGCCGGTGCCGTCCAGGAAGACCCCGGAAGCAAAGACGAGCACGCTCGTCTCCTGTGCGATCTCACCCTCCTCTGCGCGGGCGGGGCTGACCTCGATCCGGTCGTAGGTTCCCTGGCTGGCATCGGCGGTCTGGCTCCAGGTCGGATCCGGGCCGCTGGCGCTGAGGGTCGCGGTCGCGCGACCGCTGGCGTCGGTCGTCGCCTGCGTCGTGCTCTCGTCGGTCGCCGATGCCGTGATGCGCAGGTCGACGGCCGGCACCGGGGTGCCGTCGTAGAACGACGCCTGCGCCGTCACCTCGATCGCGTCCCCGGCGACATGCGCGCGGCTGTCGGTGGAGACGGCGAGCTGGTACGCGGGCTTGCGGATCACCCCGACCTGGATCGCGGTCGACGCGATCTGGCGCCCGTCGGCATGGAGCTCGAGGTAGTACCCGCCGAACGGAACCCCGTGCAGTGGCAGGGTGGCGGCGAACGACCCGCCCGCGTCGGCCGAGAGCCTGGCGCTGGCGATCGGTGGGGCGCCCGAGCTGCCGGCAGCGCCGCTGACGAGTTGCAGCTCCGCGTCCGTGGGCACCCGGTTGCCGTCCCGCTCACGGATCAGCCCCCAGGCGTTGAGCTGGTCGTCGGGGCGGTACAGCGTGCGGTCGGTGTAGAGGAGGCGCCAGTACTGGTCGGCAGGATCCCAGTAGCCGCCGCTCTCGTCGCGCGGGTACAGGTCGGAGATGGAGCTGAGGTCGATCGGCACGACCGCCCGGCGTCCGTCCGGTGCCTGGACGACGAGCGCCGGCGGGTCCTGCCGGGCGTCCGACCAGTCGCGACGCGCCGTGGCGACGATCACGGCCGGCGTCGCCACATCCAGGAGCCCCCGGGCGTCCGTCCGCCCGAGCAGCGTTCCATCGAGGAGCCGGACCTGGGCGCCCCCGAGTGCCGCGCCTCGGGCCACGTCGTTGACCCAGACCACCGTGCGCGTGACCGACGCCGCGGTGTACGTCGCCACGTCGGTGACCTGCAGGATCGTCTGTTCGGGGCGGCTCGCGCCCGTGAAGGTGGCAAGGTACCAACCGGCCGGCAGGCGGCTCGGGAGGCGGACGAACTGGCCGCCCTGCGGCGCGAGCTTCTCGACCCGAGCGGTGAACGACGAGATCCTGGTCAGGCCCGAGGTGGGCACCACGGGCGTTGTCCGCCACCGCGCCCAGGAGGGTGCGGCGCGCAGCGCATCCAGGGCCGCGAGCGCGGCGTCGACGGTGGGCAGCCTGTGGAGGGACACGTCGAGGCTCGTCGGCGCCTCCGTTTCCTGCGTCCCCCAGATATCGAGCGCGACAGCCGGAGCATCCTGCGTGCCGGCTTCGATCATCGGGCGGCCGAGGACGAGGGTCACCCTGGCGGGGGGCTGCGTGCCGCCCGATTCGGTCTCGAACTGGAAGCGTATGTCGCGCTCCAGGGCGAGGGACGTGCCGGTGAGCGGGACCCCCTTGCGGAGCGTGACGGTATAGACGGTCTTCTGCGCGAGCAGGTCGGGGACGAAGACGAACGTCCGTCCGTGCCGCTCGAAGCTTCCCTGCACCGCCGGCACGATGGAGAAGTACGGCTGCGGATCGCCGACGCCGTCCTGGTCGAACGTGATCTCGATGCCGGAGTCGACCGGGACGCTCGTCGCGCCATCCCCCGGCAGCGTCGTGACGACCTGCGGCGGCCGCGGCACCTGGAACGCCCACGATCCGGCGAGCGAGCCGTCGGCCAGGCGCAGCTGGAAGCGGTACTGCGCTCCCGGGTCGAGTGGGGCGGCGGGCGTGAGCGTGATCGAGGAGGCGTCGGGGCCGGGCTTCGCCAGGAAGTCGAGCGAGGGCGCCACCGTGAGGCTCCGGACCAGCTCCTCCGCGGAGGTGTCGCCCAGGCTGCGCAGGACGAAGGCGGTGTCGGTCTGGATCCCGGCCGCCGTCGAGCGCGTGGGGGTGAGGTCGGCACGCGACGCGACGGCTTCGAGCTCGACGGGGGCCCACGCGGCCGGGACGGCGGCGGGTGAGGGCGTTGCCCCCGGACGACTCGTCGCGGCGGGCCGAGTCGTGGGCGATGGCCGGGATGTCGCAACCGGTTCTTCGCCCTGCGGGAGGCCGATCGACGCGACCGCCAGCGCGACCAGCAGCGTCGCGGCGACCGGGACAAGCCTCCGGGAGGCGCGGAATCCGGACCAGGACCAGCGAGTCGTCGGGCTCATCCCACTGTCCCTCCCGACCGCCGGGCATGGGCTCCGGTCGGGCGATCAGACGCTACGCTGACCGCGACGTCCCGCAAGAGCCGGACGGCACACCGGCCCCGGCGTCGCCGACCGAGCGCCGACGGCGCCGCGCTGCGCAGAGCCGGACGGCACACTGGACCCGGTGCCGCCGACCGAGCGCCCAGCGAGGCGGCTCGGCCGTGGACCGACCCCACCAGTCGGCGGGCCGTACACTCCTGCTCGTGGACGGAGTGCCGCCCTGGCTGGCGGAAACGTTGAACTACTGCTCGCGCTGCGGCGGGCCGCTGGTCTTCGGGCCGGTCGCGGGCGACGAGCGCGAGCGCCTGGTCTGCGGGCGCTGCGGGTTCGTCACGTACGTGAACCCCCGCCTGGTGGTCACGGCGATCCCGGTGACCGAGGCGGGCGACGTGGTGCTGATCAGGCGCGGCATCGAGCCGAGGCGCGGCTTCTGGGCGCAGCCCGGTGGGTTCCTGGAGATCGACGAGACCGTCAGTCAGGGGGCCGTCCGGGAGACGCTCGAAGAGACCGGGTACCTGGTCGAGGCGGGCGAGCTGATCGGGCTCTACTCGCGCCCCGAAGCGGCCATCGTGACCGTTGTCTTCGAGGCTCGCATCGTGGGGGGTACGGCGCAGACCGGCATCGAGACGCTCGAGGTGCGCGACTTCGCGCCCGACGCCATCCCGTGGCCGGAGATCGCCTTCCGCACGACCGAATGGGCCCTGCGGGACTGGCTGCGGCACCGGCACCCGGAGGTTGCGCTGCCGGCGGCCGGGTGACGCGGGACCTGCTTGCGGCGGCACGCGAGTGGGAAGTCTGTCCGGGCTGGCCACGTGCCGGCCACGGAACCGCCGCCGCGACCCGAAGAAGAGAGAGGCCGAACCATGCGGCCCGGCCTCTCTCCGGTGCGGTCTGAACCGAGAAGTGGGGTCCGACTCCCCTCACTCGGCTGCGATGGGATCCGTCAGTCGGAGACTCCGCTCAGTAGGAGACGCCGCCGACGTAGATGTCCGTGTTCCCGAAGCCCGGACAACTGAGATCGGGGTTGGGTGCCACGCTGCCCGACGCCGCGCGATATGCATCGACGGCCGAACATGGCGCTGCATTGGTCGTGTCCGTCCAGATGAAGTAGGCCGCGGAGTTGTTCGCGATCGCCGTTGAGTAGTCACCCATGAACTGGGCGCCCAGGGCGTTCGTGCTCGACCCGTCGGGATCCCCCGAAGTCGCGAGCTTCGCCGGTCCGCTCCAGGTGTCGCCCGTCCGCAGGTTGTACGCCACGAACTCGCTCACCACCCCGGCGCCCGGCGCCGTGCCCGGCGCGACCCAGGTGATCGCGGGCCAGCCGACGAATACATGCGTGCCATCCGGGCTGTCGGCGATCCAGGGGAAGTAGGCGTTGGCCACGTCAGCCTTGCCGCCGACGACGAGCGGCGATGACCAACTTGCGCCGCCATTGGTCGATTCCGTGAACTTGATGAACGCCGTGTCACTGCTCGAGTTCCAGTCGGCCCACGCGACGTCGATCGCGCCGGTGGACTGGTTCACGTCGACCGCCGGGAAGCTGTCCGTCCGAAAACTGGTGCCGGGCAGAGGGCTCGGGATGTCGTTCACGACCGCCACGGACATTGGTCGGCTGAAGGTCCTCCCGCCGTTGTGGGAGACGGCGAACTGGATCTCCGAGTGGCGCTTGACCGCTCCCTCCCAGAAGACGTAGACGCTGCCGTCGGGACCGGTCCGAATCACGGAACCCTGGCGCCCACCCGCGGCACTGTTGTTGCCACTCGAGGTGAGGCGCGTGAGCATGCTCCATGTCTGACCGCCATCGGTCGAGCGTGCCACGACGATCGGCTCGGGAGCGTACGCGTTGCTCCGGCCGAACGCGCCCGCGCCCTGGAAGAGGGTCCAGCTCGCGTACACATATCCGAAGTACGGGCTGGCCGGGTTGTTGTCGGCCCACACGTAGTCCTTGTCGTTGAAGTCGACTGGGTTCAGCGAGCTGCTCGCGACCGTGGGTGCCAGCCAGGCGTGTCCGTCGTCCATCGAGCGGGAAACGGCCACGACCGCCGTCGAGGCCGCTCCGTTGCGCGGGACGGCGAGGTTGCCGTAGTAGATCGTTTCGCTCGTCGTGGAGAAGGTCCCGTTCTCGTAGGTCGGACCCACGGTGAGGTCGGGATCGCCGAAGGACTCAAGACCCACCTGGCAGTAGCCGGGAAGGGTATGGATCGTCGCGCCGCACTGGTCAGCGTAGGCAGGCTGGGTCCACGACGACCCGTCGCTGCTCAAGTAGACGCCGGAGTTGCCGACGCCGAGCGCAAACGGGCACGAGCCTGGACTTGCCGCCGTGCCGTCCCCGGTGCAGAGCGGCTCGTCGATCTCGTCATTGGAGCCTGCGACGAACGCGCCGGTGAGTGGATCCTGGACGATGCTCGGCTCGTTCTGCTTGTTCTGCGGGAAGTTGTCCTGGTTGTTGCCCGTCGGCGCGGGCGCCTGCATGTTCACCTGGACGGGCGCAATGACCGTGGCGCCCGACGCCTCGGCCGTCATCGGCGCGAGAAAGGCCCCGCCCAGGAGGGGCACGATCAGCGCGCTGGACGACAACAACGTCAGCAACGCGCGGGGGAATGGGACGCGCATGGACATTCCTCCGTCTCGCTGCAGGTGGGCACGCTGCAGTTTCTGGCCGCGTTGCCGTTCCAGGACCGTCCCTCACCCGGGCAAGCCAGGTGGGCCGATATGGTAGATGGCCGGTCCTGTATGCACAACCATCATCCGGGTGGGGAGCCATGGCGATTCCGGCTGCCGACGCGGTCGTGGTACTGTCGCATCGGCCAGGTGCGCAACCGGCGCAGCCGGTGGATCCGAGGCGTCTCGGTTGCCGGCCTGCGGGGGTGCAACTGCGGTGGGAGGCTCGCACGGACGCTCGTTGACGGAAGGAGCCAGCGAATGAGTCCAGGAAAGAGCCGCGACATTCTCCGCCGCGCGGTGGTGCTCGCCACGAGCGCAGCCGTTCTCGTGGCACTCGCGGGGCTGCCCGGCCCGGTCGCGGCCGCCGGGAACAGTTCGAGCATCGTGTACACCGTGCACCCCATCGCGATCCAGGACGCCGCCGCCTCCACAGAGCCCACGCAGTTCCCCAGTCCCGGCACGTGCATCAAAGAAGATGGGCTGGCCTGCTACACGCCACAGATACTGCATGCGGCATACGGCATCCCCTGGACGATCAATGGCGAGTGGGCCGGCACCGGCGAGCAGATCGCGATCGTCGACGCCTACGGGAGCCCGACCGTCGCCAGCGACCTCGCCACGTACTCCGCCGAGTTCGGCCTGCCGGCGGCGGACCTGCACGTGTACTACCCACTCGGGGCCCCCACCTACAACCCCCTGCAGAACCACAGCGAAGTCAGCTGGGCCGAAGAGACGAGCCTCGACGTCCAGACAGCCCATGGACTGGCCCCAGGTGCGCGCATCAACCTGATCGTCGCACCCAACAACAACGGCAACGCCCTCAACGTGGCCGAGCAGTACGCCGTCTCCAACAACCTGGGCGTCGTCATGTCGATGAGTTTCGGGGCGCCCGAGGCGTCGATCGGAGGAGGCGGAAACAACCTGCAAGTCCAGCAGGCCCACGCGATCTACCAGCAGGCTGCCAGCGACGGGATGAGCGTCTTCGCCTCCTCGGGTGACGCTGGGGCGAGCAATGGGTATCCCGTCGCCAACGCGTTGTACCCCGCGTCCGACCCGCTCGTGACGGCGGTCGGCGGCACGGACCTGTTCGTCAGCAACAAGGGCAGCTACAAGTCGGAGACCACCTGGAACGATACCGATCCGTCGTTGTGCCCGTTCGGATGTCAGTACGGCACGTTCGGGGCCACGGGTGGCGCTCCAAGTGCCGTGTTCGCGTCGCCGAGCTACCAGGCCGGGCTCTCGGGCTACCAGACGCGGACCACGTCGGACGTGGCCTTCAATGCCTCCGTCTACACCGCGACGATGATCTACCTCGGGTTCCTGGGCGGGACGAACAACGGCTTCTACTTCTTCGGTGGCACCAGCGAGGGCGCACCGAGTTGGGCCGCCATCACGGCCGACCTGGATCAGGCGCTCGGCTCGGCTGGCCCGCTCGGGCAATTCAACGTCTCGCTCTACCGCCTGGCCGCCAACTCGCGCGCCTATGCGCTGGACTTCCATGACGTCACGGTCGGCGGGAACAGCGATCCCTACCCCGCGGCTCCGGGCTTTCCGGCCGGCGCCGGATACGATCTCCCCACCGGGCTGGGGACGCCGATCGTCTCGGGTCTCCTGCGCTCCCTGGCGCCGAGCGCGAGCTTCTCAGTGCAGTTCCCGAAGTAGCCATCAGGTGCCGCAGTAGCCATCAGGTGCCGCAGTAGCCATCAGGCGCCGCGCGCATCATCTGGACGGGACACCTGACGACAGCGCCGGCCAAGCGCAAGAGCCGGGTCGAAAGGCCCGGCTCTTGCATGCCCGCCAACGGATGCGCCGCGAGCTCAGCGACGGATGCGGCCAGGCCGGCCGTCCGATCGCGTCGTGGCGAGACTCGCCAGCGGCACGACCTGCTTCCGCGGGCGTCCGGCCTCACACCTCTGGCTGCGGAGGTGCACTGACGACCACATTGAGGCCGGGCCTTCGGGTCCGGCCTCATGGCCTCCACGGCGAGACGCTTCAGGGTCTCCGCGACCCCATGGAGGGCGGACTACACTCAGGAGCATGTAGCCGTCGGTCCA
>JBJKRK010000373.1:0-12899 GCA_046704705.1 Candidatus Limnocylindrales bacterium
CGCCGGGACGGACGAAGCCGCCGGGCGCGTAGCCGCCACCGGGCGGCAGCGTGCGCGGACCGAGCGAACGCATCGCGCGGCGGCCGTGGCCGAATGCCCCCCGTCCGAGCACGACGTCGAGATCGAGCGGGCCGCCCAGGCGTTCCTCCAGCGGCCGCTGATCGTCGTCCTCCTCGTCGCCGTACACCGTCAGTTGCGGACCGTGCATCAGCTCGGCGGGAATCTCGACGAGGAACCGGCTCGGCGTGGAGAACCCGCCCCGTCCCCACGTCGCCCGTGACGCGGCGTGCGTGAGGTAGAGGCGGTCCTTCGCGCGGGTCATCCCCACATACGCCAGGCGGCGCTCTTCGGCCATCTGGCGCTCATCGTCGAGCGCGCGGTTGTGGGGCAGCACGCCTTCTTCCATGCCGCTGATGAAGACGATCGGGAATTCGAGCCCCTTCGCAGCGTGGAGCGTGATCAGCGTCGCGCGGTCGGCCTCACGGTCGTAGCTGTCCTGGTCGGCGACCAGCGCCGTGTCCTCCAGCAGGCGGTCGAGCGCATCCATCGGTTCGAGCTCCCCGTACCGACCCACGACCTCGCGCAGTTCGAGCAGGTTGCGCCAGCGCTCCTCGTTCTCGAGCGACCCGTCCTGCAGCATCGCGCGGTAGCCCGTCCGCTCCAGGACCTCGTCGAGCAGCAGCGGCAGCTCCACCACGCCGATGTGCCCGCGCAGCTCACGCACGAGCACGGCGAAACCGGCCAGCGCGGTGCGCGCCCGGGAGGCCAGCCCGCCGGCCCCTTCGGCGGCCGCCTGGATCGCTTCCCACACGTTTCCGCTGCGATCCGCGGCCATCCGGCGCAGCTCGGCCACGGTCTTCTCGCCCAGCCCGCGCGGCGGGACATTCAGGATCCGCTCGAAGGCCGCCTGATCGCGATCGCCGCGCAGGGTCCGCAGGTATGCCAGCGCGTCCTTCACCTCGCGGCGCTGGTAGAAACGGGTCCCGCCCACGAGTTGATAGCCCAGGTTGTAGCGAAGGAACGCCTCCTCGATCGCGCGGCTCTGCGCGTTCGTCCGGTACATGACGGCGATGTCCCGCAGGCGGTAGGTCCGCTCGTCCCCCGCGTCGGCGCGCCGGCCGACCACGGACCCCCCCGCCCCGCGCCCCCGCGCCAGCGCATCGGCCTGTCGGGCGATCCAGTCGGCTTCCTCGTCCTCGCTGTCCGCCTCGAAACGCTCGATGAGCACGCCGCGCGGGTTCGTGGTCCAGAGCTTCTTCTCCATGCGCTCGGCGTTGCGCGACACGACCGCATGCGCCGCGTCGAGGATGAGCTGCGTCGAGCGGTAGTTCTGCTCCAGGGTCACGACCGTCGCCTCGGGATGGTCGCGCTCGAACTCCAGGATGTTGCGCAGATCGGCGCCGCGCCAGCTGTAGATGCTCTGGTCGTCGTCGCCGACCACGGCGAGGTTGCGATGCCGCGCCGCGAGCGCGCTGACCCACAGGTACTGCGCGCGGTTCGTGTCCTGGTACTCGTCGACATGGAGGTAGCGCCAGCGCTCCTGATACGCCTGGAGCACGCGCGGCGCCTCATTCCAGAGTCGCACTGCCTCGTTCAGCAGGTCGTCGAAGTCGAGCGCATCACTCGTGCGCAGCAGTTCCTGGTAGCGACGGTACGCGCGCGCCGCCGTCCGCTCGTGGTAGGTCTGCGCCGCGGCCGCGGCCTCCTCCGGTCCGAGCATGTCGGTCTTCCAACGCCCGATCTGTCCGAGCACGACCGACGGCCGCGTCTCGCCGGTCGCCGCCACGTCGAGCTCGCGCAGCACTTCCCGGACGAGCCTGGTCTGATCGTCCGCGTCGTACACGGTGAAGCGGGGGTCGATGCCGATGGCGGCTCCGTCACGCCGGAGCACGCGTGCACAGAGCGCGTGGAAGGTTCCCATGGCAACGTCCCGGCCCGCTTCCCCGACGAGCCCAAGCACGCGGTCGCGCATCTCCGCGGCGGCCTTGTTCGTGAAGGTGACGGCCAGGATGTGCCATGGGCGCACCCCCTCCACGCCGATGAGGTACGCGATGCGGTGGGCGAGGACGCGCGTCTTGCCCGAGCCGGCGCCGGCGAGGATCAGGAGCGGACCGTCGGTGGTGGTAACGGCGCGCGCCTGCTCCGGATTCAGGCGGGCCAGGATCTCCGCCGCGAGCACCTCGCGAGCAGCCGCCGTCTCGGCGCGCTCACGGGCGAGCCGGGCCACCCGGTCGGGGTCGCGCGGGTCGAACGAGATGTCGGGGAGCTCCTCCGGCTGCGGCGCATCGGTGTCGCGGGGCGGAGGCGCGACCGCTGCGTCGGCGACGTCCGACGGCTCCGACGCAGATGGTGCCGGGGCTGCCTGCTCGGAGACGGGCAGGTCGCGCGCACCGTCCGGCGCATCCGGGCCAGGCGGGCTGGCCGTATGCTGCGGAGCGTCCGGCGCACCGGCGTCCGCCGGGGTGGCCGCATGTTTCGGATCATCCGGCGCGTCCGGGCCAGGCGGGCTGGCCGCGCCTTTCGGATCATCCGGCGCGCCAGCGTCCGCCGGGCTCGTCGCGCCTTCGAGCGCACGCGCACCCGGGTTGCGGTGTGCTGGTCCTGTGGAACGCGTGGTCATCGTCGGCGATCCCGCATCAAGCGATTCTATGGGTTGCGCTCACCTGGCGGTTCCCCTCGACTGACGGATCGCACCACGCCGGGTCCGCGCTGCATGCGCCTGCCGGTGCCCCACTCGGGCGGGGCTGGTCGCGGCACGGCGTTTCGCCGGTACGTCCCGTATGCTCGCGTCGATGGATGCAGCACCCAATCCACGCGACACCTTCAAGCAGGGGCTCGCCGCCGTCTGGGACGCGGGGGCGGTCTCGTACGACGATCTTCCGGGCCACGGCCTGCTGGGAGACGACGAGGCGCAGGCCTGGAGCTCGCTCCTGACCGACCTTCTCGGCGACGCCCGACGACCGCGCACGCCGATCCGGCGCGTCCTCGACGTCGGGACCGGCACCGGCGTGCTGGCGATCATCGCGGCCGATCTCGGGCACGACGTCACGGGCCTCGATCTCTCCACGGAGATGCTCCGCCGCGCCGCCGACAAAGCCCGAGACCTCCATCTTCCCATCCGGTTCTTCCAGGGCGACGCGGAGGCTCCACCGTTCGGCGCCGGATCCTTCGACACCGTCATCTCCCGTCACCTCCTGTGGACGCTCCCCGATCCGGACGCCGCGGTGGCTCGCTGGGCCGAGCTCGTCGTCCCCGGTGGCTTCGTCGCGATCGTCGACGGGTTCCGTCCTCCCGGTGGCCCGATCCGGCGCGTCCTCGCCCTGCTGCAGACCGCACGTTCCGCTTTCACGCGGAGGTCGGGCGCCGCGGCGACCCACGACTACTCGCCCGACCAGGTGGCCCACCTGCCGCTCGCCCACCAGCGCGACGAGCACGCCGCCGAGCGATGCATGCGACGGGCCGGTCTCCGCGATGTGCAGACCCGCCTCCTCGGCGAGATCGACACCGCGGAGCGCGCGCACCGGGACGTGCTCGGGCGTGCCGCGAGCGACTACCACCACTACCTGACGATCGGCCGGCGTCCGGACCCGCAGCCTGCCGCATCCAGCGCGCTCGCGGGGCAGGCATAGGCGGCAGGCATAGGCGGCCCGCGCCGGCCGGGGCCAGAGATGAGGAGGCCCGGACCTTCCGGTCCGGGCCTCTTGCTGCTGTCGGCGAACCGATCAGAAATCCATGTCCTCGCCGTGGGAGTGCGCGCCCGCGCCCATCGGCTCCTTCTTCTCCGGCAGGTCGGTCACCAGCGTCTCCGTGGTGAGGACCATACCGGCGATGGATGCCGCGTTCTGCAGCGCCGACCGCGTGACCTTGGCCGCGTCGACGATGCCCTTGGCGAACATGTCGACGTACTCGCCGCGCAGGGCGTCGTACCCGTGGTTCCGCTTCGCGCCGCGGACGGCGGCCACGACGACGGAGCCTTCCTGGCCGGCGTTCTCCGCGATCTGCCGGATGGGCGCCTCGAGCGCACGCCGCACGATGTTCGCCCCGACGGCCTCGTCGCCTTCGAGCTTGAGCGAGTCGAGCGCGGGGATGGCCTGCAGCAGCGCGGTGCCGCCCCCGGCGACGAGCCCTTCCTCGACCGCCGCGCGGGTGGTCTGCAGCGCGTCCTCGATGCGGTGCTTGCGCTCCTTCAGCTCGACCTCGGTCGCCGCGCCGACCTTGATGACGGCGACGCCGCCGGCGAGCTTGGCCAGCCGCTCCTGCAGCTTCTCGCGGTCGTAGTCGGAGGTGGTCTCCTCGATCTGCGCCTTGATCTGCGTCATGCGGCCCTTGATCTCGTCGGCGTTTCCGCCGCCCTCGACGATCGTCGTGTCGTCCTTGGTGGCGACGACGCGCCGCGCGCTGCCGAAGTCCTCGGCCGTCACGCTGTCGAGCTTGCGGCCGACTTCCTCGCTGATGACGCGACCGCCCGTCAGGATGGCGATGTCGCGGAGCATCTCCTTGCGCCGGTCGCCGAAGCCCGGAGCCTTGACGCCCAGCACGTTCACCGTGCCCTTGAGCTTGTTCACGACCAGCGTGGCGAGCGCCTCGCCGTCGATGTCCTCTGCGACGATCAGGAGCGGCCTGCCGAGCTGCACGGCCTTCTCGAGCGCCGGGAGGAGCTCCTGGATGCTGGAGATCTTCTTGTCGGTGATCAGGACGGCCGCGTTGTCCAGCACGGCCTCCATGCGGTCGGTGTTGGTGACGAAGTAGGCCGAGATGTAGCCTCGATCGAACTGCATGCCCTCGACATATTCCTTGTCGAGGCCGATCGACTGGCCCTCCTCAACCGTGATGACGCCGTCCTTGCCGGTCTTGTCCATCACCTCGGCGATCAGCTCGCCCACGGTCGGGTCGGCGGCGCTGATGGCGGCGACGGCGGCGATGTCCTCGCGGGAGTCCACCGGGCGGGCGTTCTTCTTGAGCTCCTCGACGACGACGTCGACGGCCTTCTCGAGCCCGCGCTTCAGGATCATGGGGTTCGCGCCGGCCGTGACGTTCTTCAGGCCCTCGGTCACCATGGCCTGCGCCAGCACGACGGCGGTCGTCGTGCCGTCGCCAGCAACGTCGTCGGTCTTGGTCGCGACTTCCCGCACGAGCTGCGCGCCCATGTTCTCGAAGGGCTCGTCGAGCTCGATGTCGCGCGCGATCGTGACGCCGTCATTGGTGATGGTGGGAGCGCCGAACTTCTTGTCCAGGACGACGTTCCGACCCTTCGGACCGATCGTCACCTTCACGGCGTCCGCGAGCCGGTCGACGCCGCGCTTCAGCGAGCGGCGGGCCGACTCATCGAATACGAGCTGCTTGGCCACCTTGTGGGCTGTTGTCCTCCTTCACGGATGCGCACGAAATGGTTCGGCCGAACCCTCTGGGTCCGGCCTCTGTCGCGCGGCCGGGGTTCCGGCCTGCTAGTCCTCGACGACGGCGAGGACGTCCTTCTGGCTGACGATGAGGAGCTCCTCGTCGTCCACCTTGAACTCCGTGCCGGCGTACTTGGCGTAGAGGACCTTCTGGCCCTCCTTCACGTCCATCGCCTCGCGCGAGCCGTCATCCAGGATGCGGCCCGGCCCAACGGCGAGGATCTTGCCCTCCTGCGGCTTCTCCTTCGCCGTGTCGGGCAGAACGATGCCGCTCTTGGTCATCTCCTCGCGGGGCGTCGGCTTGATCACGACGCGGTCACCGAGCGGGCGGAGCTTTGTCGCAGACGCAGTGGCAGTCGCCAACGCGGTATCCCTCCTAGGGTTGTTGCCGATCGTCGCCCCCCTGTGGCGGCGCGGGTGGGAGCGGGATGATCCACCAGTTGCCGCTGGCCGCCGAGCCAGGTCGTCGACGCTTGCTTTAGCACTCTCGCTCTGAGAGTGCTAAGAGCGTAGGCAGACCGGGCGTCGCTGTCAAGTCCAGGTGGGTTGGCGGCGCATGATCGAACTGAGGTGGGGAAACAGCCAGCACGAGCAGCGTGAATGTCGGCGAGACGACCGGATCTGTGAGCAGCTCGGGCAGCACCAGTCGCGCGCATCAGCGCACGGGGCGCGCGAAGAGGTAGAGCGCCCAGCCGAGCGTGTCCCGCCCCCACGTCAGGTACGCATGCCGGGCCTGCGCGACGCGCTCGACGAGCTCGGGGATGTCCGGGTCCTCCGGGTGCGAGGCGACCCAGCGGGCCGTGGCCCGCCACTGGAGCGTCTCGTAGCGATCCCACTCCTCACCGCTGCTGACGAGCGCCAGCAGCGGCACGAGCCCGGCGCGCTCGCCGGTGGCGACGTTCTCCGCATGGGTCCCGAACTCATCCCGGCGCAGTCCGGCTTCGGTGAGATACCCCTCGTCGGGATCGCGGCGCCAGAACGGCTCCCCGACCAGCACCTGACCGCCAGGACGCACCGCCGCCGCGAGCGCCGAGAGTGTCCCGGCGTGGCCACCGTAGATCCAGCTCGCCCCGATGCAGCAACCGAGGTCGAACGACGCTGCGGCCGGCTGGTACGCCGAGGCGTCCTGCTCCAGGATCTCGATCGACGCGCCCGGTGCGCGAGCTCCGGCGCCGCGCCGGAGCTCGGCCACGACATACGGCGAGATGTCGATCGCGACGCCCGAGAAGCCCGCTCCTGCGGGCCCACCGTAACGCTCCGCGAGCCGCAGGAGAAACTCCCCCTTGCCCGACGCGACATCCAGCACCCGCGGACGCGACGGCAGGTCGAGAAGCGAGATCAGCTCGTCGATCCTCGCCAGGCTCATCGGGTTGCAGATCACGTGATCGCGATGGGTGACGTCGAAGAACTTCCAGGTGTCCACTCCGACCCTCCGCCGACTGCCGTGCACCGGCGGGGCCATTGTCCCATCGAGACGTCGGCCAGATCTTCACCGCCCGGCCACTGCGCCGACGCGGGGCGGAGCGCCCGAGCTGGGCGGCCCGGCAGCAATGCAGGGGAGGACGGCTTCCAGCTCTCGGCGGCGGGCGCGCGCCGCCCGTGCGGGCCGGTTGAGTTCGAAGCGATCAGTGCCGAGAGAGACGTCCCTCAGCCGAACCAGAACTCCTGGTCCTCCTCCGACACTCCCGGGTCGAGGATGGCGCGGATGATGGCGGGCGGAAGACTCGTGCGGCGAGCCACCAGCCGTGCGATGCGTGCCGGGTCACCCGCGCACCGACCGAGCGCGCGACGATCCAGTCGCGGCCACAGCGCCAGCGCGCGCTGCGTCATCGCCTCCGGCCGCACCAGCGTCCTTGAGGTCGCCGAGCGGAACGGCAGGACCGACCGCACCGTCGGTGAAAGAGCCCCCATTGCGCACCGCCCTCCGTGCGCCCCCATGCGAGACAGCAGACCCCCGGTGAGAGACATCCACGCGGGAGCCCCGCCGGGAGGACGCGGGCCTGCACCGGCATGCTACGGCAGCCGGCCGCTCGCGGACAACCGGGTTATCCACAATATCCACACATTCGGTGAAGAAACCGGTTGCAGCGCGAGTGTCATGCAACCGCCTGCGACGGCGTCGAACGGCGCAGGGAGGGACGCTGGCGGTTCCGAACAGCGGTCGCCGCGCGCCGAGCGAGGCTGCGCCCGGGATGGCCATACTGGCGACGTGACTGCCCCCCGGCGCATCAGCCGCCCGTTTCGCGTGAGGTTCGACGAAGCGACCTCGTCCGGCGTGCTGCGCACGTCGGGGTACCTGCGCTACATGCAGGACGTGGCCTGGGTGCATTCCGCACTGGCCGGTTTCGATCTCGACTGGTACCGGGCGCAGGGAGTCTTCTGGCTGGTGCGCTGCCTCGAGCTTCGCATCGAACGCGGGACGCGACCGGGAGCCGAGCTCGATGTCTCGACGGAGGTCACCAGCGTGCGCAGGATCTGGGCCCGCCGCGCGAGCGAGTTCCGCGACGGAGCGCACGATCTCACCGCGCACGCCGTCGCCGACTGGGTGATGACCACGACGGCGGGGGCTCCGACACGCGTACCGGATGCCTTGCGCGCCGTCTTCGACCCCCACGCCGCCAGCTTCGAGCCGGCGCATGTCCGGCTGGAGGCGACTCCCGCGGGCGCTGCCGCGTCCACCATCTCGGTTCGGCCCGGGGACATCGATCCCATGGGGCACGTGAACAACGCCGTGTATGTCGACTATGTCGAGGAGCACCTCGCCGCAGTCGGCAGACGGGGAGCGCTCGAGGCGTTGCCCCGTGACCTGCGCCTCGAGTACGTCTCCCCCGCCGCGGAGGGTGACGCCATCGTCGCCTACAGCTGGCCGCTCGCCGACGGTTGGGCCTGCAGGCTGGTGGCCGGGGACGAGGGCGAGCTCTTCCGCGCGATCGTGCGGTCGGCGCCATCGGCCTGACGAGGCGGGCCCCCTCCATCCGCCGTCGGGGTCGTGCATCCGCCGTCGAGCCGGATGGGCCGTCCGGAGGCGACCCATGGCCCGTGCGCGAGCGCCTGTGTCATCGGACGATTCGCTCGCCGAAGGAGGTCCGACATGGTTGCCGCGCGCGTCGCCGCGCTCTCGAACAGCCACCAGGTCAGGGTGGCACGGGGAATCGCCAGCTCTGTCTCCGGGCGTGGAATCAGGGCGGTGCGCGCGACCCCGCCGTCGCTTCGGCTACAGATCGTCGGCGCGGTGGTGGGTGGGATCCTCGCCGGCTTCGCCGTCGCGGCGCTGGTGCGTCGACTCGGCCGCGGGAGCCAGGCGCGCACTGTCGAACTGCTGGCCGCTGCCGCCCGGGAGCCAGACGTCGAGGGGGATCGGGAGGAGGAACCGACCTACGCGTTCGAGCCCGAGGCGATCCTCGATCTTCCGGAGGAACTCCGCCCGCCGGTCAGCCGGGGTCCGGAGCCGCCCGCCGAGGCCGAGGCACCGCCGGAGCCCGCCCTGGTCGGCGCCCGCTGACGTCGGCGCCCGCTGACGTCGGCTCCGGAGCGCAGCACGCCGACTCCGGAATGCCCGGCGCCCGCTACCGCGGGCCGAACGTCCGCTCGTAGTTCGCGACAAGCTGCTCGCCGAGCGCCTCCAGCGCCACGCCCCGTTGCGCTGCCAGCCACCGCGCGGTCACCTCGACCCAGCGCGGCTCATTGCGGCGGCGCGGTGCCCCCGGCGGGGAGAGAAACGGCGCGTCGGTCTCCACCAGCAGGCGGTCCGCCGGCGTCACGCGCGCGACCTCGGCTGAGGCCTCCTCGCCACGGCGGAAGACCAGGCCGCTGAAGCTCACCATCAGACCGAGGTCGACCGCCGCGGCCGCGTAGTCCGGGGGGCCGGAGAAAGAGTGCAGCACGGCGGGTGGCCGGTCGCCGAACCGCGCGCGCCAGGCGTCGCCGCCCACCCCTGCGCGGCGCAGCTCGACCAGCAGCTCGTCCTGCGCATCGCGCAGGCCCTTCGCCGAACGACAGTGCAGGATTGCCGGCTTGCCCGTCTCCAGGGCGAGGGCGATGTTGCGCCGGAGGTTCGCCAGCTGGTCGTCGCGCGGCGAGTACATCCGGTCGTAGTCGAGTCCCGTCTCCCCGATGGCGCGCACGCGCGGGTCGACCGCGAGCCGGGAAACGACCGCCCACCCCTCCTCGTCGACGGACGAGGCGCCGTGGGGATGCGTGCCGACCGCGGCGTCCGTCCATGCATGCCGTTCGGCGAACTCGAGCGCGGCACGAGACGACGCCACGTCCCAGCCCGGCACGAGCAGCCGCACGATCCCGGTGTCACTGGCCGCCTGCAGCACCGCGTCGACATCGCCGGCGAACGCGTCGTGCTGGAGATGGCCGTGCGCGTCGACGAGCCGCACGGATCGACCCGGCGAGTCCAGTCGGCCGCCCCGGGTCAGCGGAGCAGCAGCTGCGCGAGCGCGCGGAACGCGGGGAGGCACAGGTCCGCGCCGCCGGCCGCGCTGCGGAGTTGCACGCACACGTGGTCGGCGCCGGCGTCGAGATGCGCCCGCACGCGCGCCGCGATCGCCGGCGCGTCACCCCAGGCCACCACGTCGTCGATCACGCGGTCGCTGCCCGTCCCCGCCAGGTCGGCGTCCGTGTACCCGAAGCGGCGCAGGTTGTTCGCGTAATTGGGCAGTGCCAGGTACCGCTCGGCGAAGTGCCGCGCCACGTCGCGGGCTGCCGCGGGATCCGTTTCCAGCACCGCGGTCTGCTCCACCGCCAGGAACGGTTCCGGGCCGAGACGCCGGCGCGCGTCGGCGGTGTGCTGCACCGGCACGAAGTAGGAATGAGCGCCGTCGGTGCGTGCCGCAGCCAGCTCGAGCATGCGCGGGCCGAGTGCCGCGAGGACGAGCGGCACGCGCGCCTCCGGTGTCGGACCGCCGTACGAAGAGCCATCCAGCGCATCGAGGTACGCGCGCATGCGGTGGATCGGGCTCGTGTACTCGCCGCCACGCGTCGCGACCGAGGGCGCATGGCTCACGCCAATGCCGAGCACGAACCGGCCCGGGAACGCTTCACCCAGCGCGAGGGCCCCGGTCGCCATCGCCATGGGGTCCCGCGCGTACAGGTTCGCGATGCCGGTCGCGATCGGGATCCGGCGCGCACCCGCCAGAAGCAGCGACGCGTGGCTGTAGACTTCCTTGCTCCCGACACTCTCGGGGATCCATACGGCCCCGAAGCCCAGCCGCTCGTACTCCGCCACGGCCGCCTGCGCCTCGCTCGCGGCATGCGCCTGGAGCGCGAAACTCCACACACCGACATGGCCGAGCGATGCCGCGAGCGCTCGCCCGCCGACCCGGAATGACTTGCCCGCCTTCGTGCTCACGTTGCCGCCTCCACGGTCGAGGGTGCTTCGATCTCCAGACGGGGGAACAGGGGCGACGGCGTTCCGACCCTGCCCTCTCGGCCGCCCGCGCCCCAGCGCAGCAGCTCGGCGAGCGCGGGCCCGCCGCTCCCGTCCGCGCCGTACGGGTATGCGATGCCGAGTTGCTCGGCCACGCGCACCGCGGCCCCCGGCATGAACGGCGCCGCGGCCAGGGAGACGAGCCGGCAGGCCTCCAGGAGATCGCCGAGGATCCCGCGCAGGCGCGCCGCTGCGTCCGTGTCTCCCCCACGCGCGGCCTTTGCCAGCACCCAGGGTTGCTCGGCATCGACGAAGCGGTTGCACGCCGCGACGAACTCCCACAGCGCCGCGAGCGCATCGTGCAGCAGGCAGTCGCCCAGCTTCGCCTCGTACGCCTCCCGCGCCATCCTCCAGGCCGAGGCGAGTTGCGCGACGTCGGCGGGACGCGCATCCGGCCGTGCCCCGTCCAGATAGCGCACCGTCATCGAGACACTGCGGTTCACGAGGTTGCCGAAGTCGTTCGCGAGATCCGCGTTGTAGCGCCGGAGGAAGAGATCCCACGAGACGTCGCTGTCGCGATCGAAGGCCGCCTCGCGAAGCGTCACGTAGCGTGCCCCGTCGGCGCCCAGAGCGGCCACCATGTCCCTGGGCTCGAGGAAGTTGCCGCGGCTCTTGCTCATCCGCTCGCCCTGCACCAGCAGCCAGCCATGGACCCACACCCTGCGAGGTGCCTCCAGGCCGGCGCTCCACAGCATCGCGGGCCAGAAGATCGTGTGGAACCGGGCGATGTCCTTGCCGATCACGTGGAGATCGGCCGGCCACCAGCGTTCGAAGGCGGCCGGGTCGTCGGGAAAGCCGGCGCCGGTGATGTAGTTGATGAGCGCGTCGTACCAGACGTAGATCACGCCCGCGGCCGGGTCCGGCGATCCGTCCGGGAGGAGCGCGGGTGAGCCGTCTTCGTGGATGGGGAACGGGATCCCCCAGGCCGCGTTCTCGCGGCTGATCGAGAAGTCCTGCAGGCCCTGGCGGATGAACCCGAGCATCTCGTTGCGCCGGAAGTCGGGCTGGACCCAGTCAGGGTGGTCCGCGTAGTGGCGCTCGAGACGCCCCTGGTAGGCCGAGAGGCGGAAGAACCAGTTCCGCTCGGACAGCCACTGGAGCTCGACGCCGGGGTGATCCGGGCAGTGCACACCGGATGCGTCCTCGATGAGCTCGCTCGTCGCCTTGAAGCCCTCGTTGGGGCAGTACCAGCCTTCGTACCGCCCCACGTAGATGTCACCGTTCCCATACGCGCGGCGCACCATCTCCTGAGCGGCCCGCCGGTGGTCCGGGTCGGTGGTGCGGATGAACCGATCGGGGGCGATCAGCAGCAGGTCCTCGGCCTCGCGGAACAGCGCGACCATCTCGTCGACGAACGCGCGCGGCGCCTGGCCTCGTTCCGTGGCCCGCATGGCGATGTTCACCGAGTGCTCGTCGGTGCCCGTGAGGAAGCGCGTCTCGTCGCCCCGCATGCGGTGCCAGCGAGCGAGGGTATCGGCCGCCACCACCTCGTACAGCGTGTGCAGACCCGGGCGGTTGTTCGCGTAGGCGATCGCGGTCGTGAGGTAGTAGCGCGAGCGATCAGGCATGGGGAACCGATGGTAGCAGGCAGCCCGGACGGCGGTGCGTGGCCACCTGCAGGCGGCCCGTCGCGGTCCCCGCCGGCCGCGCCGCAGACACTGGCGGCGCGGATGACCTCTCGCTGGCGCCGATCAACCGGCGCCGCTGCGGTTCACCTGCCGTTGGCGCCGATCACCGGGCGCCGCTGCGGTTCAGCCACCCGCCGGAGCGGCGCTGCGGCAGGCTACTGATCGGCCGGCGGTGCCTCGGGCGCTTCCGGCTCTGCCGGCTGCTCCTCGGCCGTATGCGAAGCCTCGGCGGCACGACGCATGTCGGCCGCGACCTCCTTGCTTCGCGCCGCGACCTTCTGACCAAGGTCCTCCGTGGCATCGGCAGCGCGGTGCGCGACGGGACCGGCCCGCTCCGCGGCGACGGCCGCGAGCTCGGCCGCCTTGGCAGCCACCTCGCGCAACACGGGCACGGCGTGCTCTGTCACCGTGTCGATCATGTCCTGCAGCTGCGCGAGGACC